>JBOHQX010000029.1:0-40915 GCA_050732395.1 bacterium | reverse complement strand
GTGCTTGTGCTGAAAAAGATGCCTCCTGCATGACATGTTACTTGGAAGCTTCCCACCCCAATATCGGGGTTCGTACTACAAGAAACTGACCGGAAGATCGGATATTAAAAATCAACAACTTGCAGTTCAGTTTCTGAGAAGATACCTATTGACGGCAAAGCTATTTAGACCATTAATCATTGATATCAGGCTAGAAGAGAAAAGGACAAAATAATGGTCGACAAAATGATGTGGGTTGATTATTTTGTCGTTCATCAGTTTGCCTTCAAGGGGGCACTCGACTAACAAGTGTTAGATTATTTTGTATTTTTTGGTCGAAGATGGAGGGGAGTGATATGCCAATAAAAACGGAGTTCGAACCGCGACATATTTCTGAAGAAGGATTCAGAGAGCTTGATTTTCAAATTATGGGGCTTGCGTTTGATATACAGAATGAAATGGGTAGATTCTGGAGCGAGGAAATTTATCGGAATGAACTGGCTTATCGATGTCGAAAGGGCCACCTTGATAAGGTTGATATCGAAGAACCGATAAAGGTATCGTTCAAAGATTTCACTAAAACCTATTTCATAGATCTACTCATCAATAATTCGATCATTTATGAACTTAAAGCTGTGAATGCTTTAGTTGGAGAGCACAAGAATCAAGCACTGAACTATCTTTTCCTTGCTGGGTTGAATCATGGAAAGCTCCTTAATATGCGCTCACATCTTGTACAATCAGAATTTATTTCAACGAGAATTTCATTTGATAGAAGATTCGACTTTACTGTTGGAGATAGTGCTTGGAAGAACCTGGATGATGATTGCGCGTGGCTGAAAAATCTGATTGTCGACCTGCTCTCCGAATGGGGTGCATATCTCGACATCCAGCTATATTACGAAACGATTTGTCATTTTCGAGGCGGAGAGGAAATCGTTGTTCAAAAGATAAGAGTTGCAAGCGACGAAAGAAGAATCGGTGGGCAAAAGATGCACGTGCTGAACAACAACGTTGCCTTCAAGATTTCGGCAATCTTAAAAGATCAGCATAAGTATGAAGAACAGTTGCATAAATTTCTCCGTTTCACCCCTTTCAAAGCTATTCAATGGATTAATTTTAGCCGCGATCACGTTGCTTTCAAAACTGTTTCTCTCTAATAATCAGAGTTCTGAAGACAACATGATGGGCGACAAAATAATAAAGTATTTATCATTTTGTCGTCCATTATTTTGTCTTTCAATCGGTGAAAACTATGCTAAAGCATTCATTTGAAATAGCGTTTGCGATGGCCATTTTATTTCATTGTTCGTGCCGGCAGAACAATTCTGCTCGACCGTTGTTCGAGATGCTGACGTCCAAGCAAACCAACATCACATTTGAGAATACTCTCGAAGAAGAACCACTCTTCAACAGCGTCAACTATCTCTATTTCTACGATGGCGGCGGCGTGGCGGTTGGTGACATCAATAATGACGGTCTGGCGGATGTATACTTCACCTCCAATATGCTTCCCAATCGCCTGTATCTGAACAAAGGAGACTTTCGCTTTACAGATATTACGGAAACGGCTGGCGTGGGAGGAAAACCGGGAGGATGGACAACCGGCGCCACAATGGCCGACGTCAATGGTGACGGCTATCTGGATATTTACGTGTGCCGGTCGAATTATCTCGACAAGAAAGGCCCAAACCAACTGTTCATCAACAACCGTGATTTGACCTTCACGGAGCGCGCTGCGGAATATGGCCTCGCTCACGCCGGGCTGTCGCGGCAGGCGGCCTTCTTCGATTACGACGTGGATGGCGATCTCGATATGTATCTGCTGAATCATTCCGTGCACTCGAAAGGAACGTATGGCGCTGCCGACAGATTGCGGCAAGTCCGCGACGAGGAAGCCGGTGACAAGCTGTTTAAAAATGAAAATGGACGTTTCATCAACATCACTGCAGCGTCAGGCATATATGAAAGCATCCTTGGATACGGATTAGGCGTGGCCCTCGGTGACATCAACTGGGACGGATATCCGGATATCTATGTCTCAAATGATTTCCATGAAGACGATTATCTCTATTACAATAATGGAGACGAAACTTTTACCGAAGCGATGCGACAATCCATGGGTCACGTCAGCAGCGCCTCGATGGGAAATGATTTGGCGGATTTCAACAATGACGGTTTGCTGGACATGATCGTGCTGGACATGCTGCCGGAGAATGAAGATATTCGCAAATCGTCCGTCAGTGCGGATGCCTTTGATATCTACGAGGCGAAGCTGGGATTCGGATATTACCATCAACTCCGCAGGAATACGCTGCAGTTGAATCGAGGCCCGGTCCTTCAAGGCCACACCGTCAACGACAACACGACTTCCAAGGCCAGCATTCATTTGTTCAGTGAAATCGGGCAGTTGGCGGGCGTCCATGCCACTGACTGGAGCTGGGCTTCATTGTTCGTCGATCTGGACAACGACGGTTATAAAGATTTGTTCATCACCAACGGCATTTTTCGCCGGCCCAATGATCTGGACTATCTGGATTACATCAAGAAGAATGAGTCGCGGTTGGAATCGGGCGGGCGAGCAGGTTTTCGGGCCGCCGTGCCTATAGAAAAGAAAATGCTGGACGAAATCGTCCGGCACATGCCCAGGGTTCCTGAAGCCAATTATGCCTTTCATGCTCGGGGTGATCTTATCTTCGTCAATCGCGCCCTTGAATGGGGGCTTGCCGATCCCGGTTTCTCGAGCGGAGCCGCTTATGCGGATTTCGACAATGACGGCGACATGGACCTGGTGGTGAACAATGTCAATGCCCCGGCCGCGATTTATAGAAACCTGCTTTATCCTGGTCCCAAGGACTCTCTGCACGGCAGCTATCTCAAGGTGAAATTGAATGGACGGGGCCAAAATGCATTCGGTATTGGTACCAAAGTTGTTCTTCATCATCGCTCCAAAGCATTCTTCCAGGAGCTCATGCCAAGCAGGGGCTTTCAATCGTCCGTAGAGCCGGTCTTGAATTTTGGACTGGGAAACATTGACACTGTGGATTCCCTGATAGTGATTTGGCCAACGGGTGAATACCAGAAGTTGAAGAATCTCCCTGCCGCTCAAACGCTCACGCTGAACCAGACCGACGCCGTCGCTTTCTACACTTACCACTCCCCGCGAACTGATCAGCCTATTTTGCAGGAAGTGACCAAAGAAATTCACCTCGATTACGTGCATCAGGAAAACACGTTTATTGAGTACAATCGAGAGCCTTTTATTCCTCATTTCCTGTCCACGGAGGGCCCGGCCTGCGCGATCGCGGACGTCAACGGTGACGGTCTGGATGATTTGTATCTAGGCGGAGCAAAACATCAGCCGGGCCGCATCTTTTTGCAGAACCGGCAGTCGGGTTTTAAGGCGGTGACCGACCCCGTGTTTGTCGAGGACAGCCGGAGTGAAGACGTGGACGCAGTGTTTTTCGACGCGGATGGGGATAGCCTTCCTGATCTTTATGTCGTGAGCGGTGGCAATGAGTTCTTCGGGCGCGCAGAGCCCATGAGAAACCGCCTTTATTTGAATGCGGGAGAGGGTAGATTTCGTAAAGCCGATTCCGCACGAACGGGACCGGAAGCCTATGTGAATGGCGCCTGCGTGAGGCCCGCCGACGTTGATCGTGACGGCGATATTGATTTATTTGTGGGCAGCCGCTCCATACCGTGGCAATATGGCCTCATTCCCGAGAGCCGTTTATTGATCAATGATGGCACAGGGAAATTCACTGATGAGACCTCCTCGCGAGCACCCGGGTTGTCTAAGGTCGGGATGGTGACCGACGCGCTATGGGTGGATTTGAACAAGGACGCTGAGGCGGACCTCATTGTGGTGGGCGAATGGATGCCGGTGACGGTGTTTCACAATCGGAGCGGTGAATTGAACGAGGCCACGCGCGAATATGGACTTCAGGACACTCAAGGCTGGTGGAACACCCTGGCAGCGGCGGATTTCAATCAAGATGGGTTTGTTGACTTGGTCGCGGGAAATCTTGGGCTGAATTCTATTCTCAAAGCCAGCAAGGACAAACCGGTGCAACTTTTCATCAGTGATTTCTCTGGAGACGGCAAGCCGGACCAGATTCTCACCTATTACAACGGGGACAAATCCTATCCCTTGGCATCAGGCGAGCAGATGTTCGCCAACGTACCTTCTTTGCGAGCCCGATACAAGACTTTTGCAGACTACGCGGGTGCATCTGTGCAAGATATTTTTTCAAGCGAACAGTTGCAGGCAGCCGCAGTCCGCCAGGCGTCGGAATTCGCTTCCATGCTGTTCATAAACAAGGGCGATCCCGCACGTTTGGGGTTCAACCTCATGCGCCTTCCGATTGAAGCGCAGTTCTCCCCCATACAAGCGATACTGGTAGACGATTTCGATCGGGATGGATTTCAAGATTTGCTGTTGGGCGGCAATTTCTACGGCGTGCCGCCGGACCAGGGAAGGTATGATGCGAGCTATGGCTGTTTGCTGCTTGGAGACGGAAGAGGAATGTTCGCGCCGGTCAGCCTTCAAAGCAGTGGAGGCCTGGTTACTGGAGAAGTGCGTCACCTCAAAGAAGTGCGAACGGCCGCCGGGGAAACACTGGTCCTTGCGGTGCGTAACAATGACAGTGTCGTGGTCTTCCTAAGCAAACGCCAAAAATGATTGATGGCAAAATCATCCGCCAAAAGCTTCCTCTCTTGCGAGAGGAACAAGAAGCCGAAATGAAAAACAAGGAAGAAAATCTATGCGTAATCCCATCTCCATTCTCGCCCTCATGATCCTGCTTTCTTCATGCACGGCCTCCCGGCAAGCTGGAAGCCAGCCCGAATCCAAAACCCTGGTGCGCGTGGAAAACCGCAACTTTCTGGACATGAAAGTCTACATCCTGCGCGGGTCCGAGCGCATTCGCATTGGCACAGTCACCGGCAACAGCAAGGACGTATTCGTCGTTCCGGATGGTCTCGTTCTTGGCGTGAGCTCATTAAGATTCTTCGCAGACCCCATTGGCGGCAGCCAAACGCCGGTCAGTCAGGACATCAGTATACAACCGGGCGAAGAAATCGAGCTGATTATACAATGACGCGGATAAACCCCAACCAAAAGGAGAAGTACACGCAAAGACGCAGAGAATACGCAGAGTCTTACTTTGCGTATTCTCTGCGCCTTCGCGTGAAAGTTTATGCTGTTTTTGCACAGATTTGACCATTTCGGCACTGCACCAGTTTTCAACCAGGCGAAAAGCCCCTTGCGGGTTGAAAACTAAAGCCCTTCGGGCAGCACAAAAATGCAAAAACTTTTCAACACAGACACAGAGCGCACGGAGAGTCACAGCGCGGTGTAGCCGCAACAAAAAAAACTCACGCAGAGCCTCGCAAAGATTCGCAGAGACTTCCGGCTGACAAAGTCGCAACCAAAAACTTTGCCAAAAAAGCGAAGTTTTGCGGTATTGTATTACAGAGTGAGTTTTATTATGCGGAGTTCTTAAAAATTCTCCGTAAAACTCCGTGTTCTCTGTGTTGAAAAATGGGTTAACATATGAGTAAAACTTTCAGATTTTATTCAAAGTTTGATTGCTTAACCGCCTAGCTGCGGCCACTGTGACGTGTGCAGAAAGGCTGCCGCGCATTTTACTTCATCAACGTCACTTTTCGCGTTAGCCTCCCGCTATTTACCAACAACTCGACGAGATAGATGCCGGAGCCGAGCTCTGTTCCCGACTCGTCTCTTCCGTTCCAAATGATTTTTTTGTTTCCTGCAGGCTGGCTTTCATCAACCAACCGGCGAACCTCCCGGCCCAAGATGTTGTAGATTGACAGACGAACCTTAGCTTCCTGCGGCAAAGCGTAAGCGATTGTGCATTGGGCATTGAAGGGATTGGGGTAATTGGGAGCCAGATCGAGCTTCTCGGGCAGTGAAGCCGCGATCGCTTCGTTTTTCTGCCCGCTCAGATCGAAGGTAATATCTGAAACCTGCCCTGCCGGGGACGCGGCTGTGGTGGTCTGCATAACCAATTGAGGCGCGTTTGTATCCTCCTTGGAGCTGTAATATACGGCATCCGACGAAGTGGTTTTCAACCCAAAACTGTATATCGCATCGCCGGTGATTGCGGAGGTCACGTCGAACTCGACCCAAGTTTCCGCGCTAACTTCACCTAACACGCTCAACGCCGAGTCTCCGATCTCAGCGGTATTGTCCCACGTCAACCCGTTTTCTCTCCAGGGCGTTGCAGAGTTCTCATAATCATTTGCCACGAGGTACACTGCACCGCCATTCGTGCTCCCATCTGTGACATACATACGCAGCTTGGCGCTCTGCGCCGGCCCGTTCAGCCCACGAACATCGAACTTCAAGTAACTGTTGACGATCGTCGAGCTTTTGAGGGTGAGCGTGGTATTGTAGCTCTCCTGGTCTTGAAAACTGCTTTTCCGCAGCCGCAGCGTACCGCTTGAACCATAATTGGTCGAGGGGGTCGTCGAATTCACCCGTGCGTCGTCAGTGGGATTGAAGATGAAAGTCGTTGGTATTGTCACGGTAAAATCGTTTGCACTCGCAGCCGTGCCACCGGGAGTCGTGACGCTGATCCTTCCGGTTGTCGAAAGAGAAGGCACAACCGCCCGAATCAGCGAAGTCGAATCCACCGTAAACGCGGAGGCCGGCATCCCGTTGAACATTACGCTGGTGGTGCCGGTGAAATTGCTACCGGTGATTGCCACTTCCGTTCCCGCATGCCCGCTGGTTGGGCTAAATGAATCGATGACCGGTGGCGGCAAATCATCGTCTTCAATGAGTGCCCGGCCTCTGCGATCCACAAAGACTGCATTGCGCGGCCTACTGAGATCGATAAAGAAGTTCTCATTCGGTTCGTCGAGCACGTCGCCGTTGACGACCACGACGATCGTTTGCGTGGTCGTTCCCTCCGGAAACGTCAAAGACCCCGAGGCGGCTACGTAATCGCTGTCACTGGAAGCGGTGCCATTGCTCGTGGCATAATTCATCGTCACGACTTCGTCACTGGCATTGGAGAGGAGCACCGTGAAGACCGCCTCGACGACTCCAGTATCCCCTTCGACCACTGACACATTGTTGATATAGATATCAGGGGTCGAGAGTGGTGGGTCGATGGAGATTTCATACACTTTGCCGTCATTTTCATTAGGGTCCGTGTCGTTATCAATCCCGCGAGTTGAAATATAGATGTTGTTCACGGCCGGATTCACACTGCTCGGTGCGTGCGCCAGCCCGGAGCAGGTTCTATCGTTTAGAAAAGTAATATCAATCACTCGGACCGGCGTGCCGGTGCGCGTTGTCTCCAACACCCTGGTTGCGTTATGGCTGGCGATGAAGAGATGGCCGCTCTCCGAGTTAAAGTCAATGCCTTCCGGATCCACCAGGCCCAGGCGGGCGGTATCAAAATGGGACCTCTCGTCATCTCCCACAGGCGGCTGGCCGTCAAAGATGCCGTTGGGTCCGGGTTTGATCTCGTGGATCTCCCTGCCCACTCCATCGGCGATAAAGAGATGCCCTTGCCAATCGTCGAATGCAATGTCCTCGGCGTCCATGTGATCTATAGAACGTGTGTCAAAAGACGTCCGGAGGTCATCCGAGGTGAAATAGAGCCCATCGGCACCGGGATCTATTTCAAAAACCTCGTCCTCCTGGTCGTCGGAAATGAAGAGATGCCGATTGCCTGGATTAAAGGCGGCACCAGTCGGTTCATTCGAGAAGGAGGTGAGGTCGAACGTCCCGGCCAACTCGCCCGAGAGGCTAGCCTCAAAGGCATTGGCACCGGCAAAGATTGCCATTTCCTCGACTTCGGAGTCGATAATCAGAAGCCTATTGTAAGAGGAAAGGTAGGCGATGCCCATCGGATTAGGGCTGGGCGGGGACCATTGGTAGGTGTTGATGGTATTCACCAGGGAAGCCTGCACCTTGGCGACACCGGAGAGATCAGGCGTAGGTGGCGCGGTGAGAGACAATTCCACAATTTGGCCGCGCGCTTCGCCGTTGCGTGCTCGTCCACTCGAAAAAATGTACAGGCTCATGAGTGCGGGATCGTCAGTGAGATCGCCGCTGGCCGTAAAGACCATGCCTCGGGGATCACGAAGTTGAAGAGAAGATAGATCCCGGGTTGCCACGATCTGGCCTGCCTCAGTGAGCTCATAAAGCGATGATGGGCTTGCGCTGAGAACATAGAGGTGGTTGTTATTGGGATTAAAAGCGATCCCACCTGACTGAATACTCCGTAACTGGCCGAGCTCTATCCGGGAAATCCTGCCGTCTCTGGCTGCCGCGACGCCGTCAAATTCACGCTGAGGTCCTGGGGTGATGCGAACGATCCGTGACGAAGCCGCGTCCAGGATAAATAGACGTCCTTCGGGGTCGAAGGCCATACCTTGGGGATTTGTGAGGCCGAAACGTCTGCCATCGGAACGAAGAATAGCATCAGCAGAGGAGCTCAAATGTCCGTTGGGTTTTGCCTGGATCTCAACCAACTCCCGGGTGGTTTGATCGAAGAACGCGAAACGGTTGGCTTGCGCATCGAAAGCAAAGTTCAGGGGATCAGTGATCTTCGCAGGAATTGTCACTGAATCGCCTGGGTCTCCAAAGAACGTAACTGAAGCGAGCTCAGAATCGAGACGGCCAGGCTGATTTGGGTTTCGAGATTCTAAAAAGATAAAAGCGTTGGCCCCGGGCGAGAAAGCCAGGCCGGCAGGATCGGTCCCGCCTATTTTATCAGCCTGAATCACCCGAACCAACCTGAAATAGGGAACAAGCTCTTGAGCCCTGAGGACCGAAATGGAAGCGAAAACGAAAAGCAAGCTCAAAGCTGCAAATCCCACCATATAAAGCGATGAATTCTTGAACCACCTGGACCAGCGCATGGTAAACTCCTTTCCGTTGCAATTGCTTGGTGGGGTCCGCATCGTGGAGACGCGGATTCTATCGGGATGTATTTACGCCGAATTCCATTGGGGGAGAGCTGGCCTCGAAGGCCCCTATATCGGGAGCGTTGCCATGGTAAGAATCATTAAAATTCGGAAGGATCACACCGGCATCGAAGCCGGGAGTCCCGCGTGCTAGTGCAAACTCGCCGGGACCGTTATTGTCAGCGAAGATTGGCGAAGCTTTGATGCCGTGACTCTGATGTGGGCGGCTCGAACACTGCGCGTCGAGATTGCCGGTATATAAATCATAATCAAAATCGTTCGTGCAACTGTTCGCTTTGTCGCGAAAAGTGGCGTGCCCATTTTTGTAATTGGTCAAAATATTGTTCCTGGACATGACTTCGTAGAGCTCGCCGCCGGAGGCAATGATACCGCCATCACAACCCAAAGGGTAGAGTTGACCTCGAGGAGGGGGTGGTTGTAAAACCGTATTGTGAAATATGTACGTCCGGCCGCTGCCGTACCAGACGCCGTTTCTATTCCTGCCGCCGGCTTTGATAAAGCGGCCGCGGCCGTAGTGATCGGAATTAGGCTCTCCCGCAATTTTACGGCTGGTGTTGGCGATATTGCGCCAGATATAGAGCGGTCCGACGGACGTGCAGGCAATGGCCAGCTTGACAAAACACTTGTCGAGGTAGTTCCCCCAAATGCGCACGTTCCGGTTGGCGCCTTCACTTTCAATGCCATCGTCCCAGCAATGGGAAATGAGATTCCCATAAATATCGGAATCACAATTGGGAAAACCTTGGGTGCTAAAGTTCGAGCCATATCCCAAAGCGTCATTGAAATAATGCTCATCGTCGGAATAAATCTCATTGTATCGAATGACATGGTTGCCCTTGCTGTTGAAAAAGGCGACGGCCTGCGGGCCTCTGGGATGATACGTGGCATGTGCCAACCTGAATTCCGCCCAGCTATTGGCCATTGAGCGAGGGTGGTGCATCTTATTCCTCTGGACAATAATGCGTCGCACGGCGCTCTTGGATCCGGCATACACCGCGCTGTGGTAATTGACGCCCCACCCCTCCGTTTCGTTCGTTCCCCAACCGCTGATGTCGCACTCTTCGATCACAATATCGTGCACCCCTTCATTCAGCCTGATGCCGTGTTCCCTCGCGCCCTTCAAAATGAGGCCCCGGAGAATGACGTGGGCGACATTTGGTTGGACCTCAATACACGTCTCTGCGTCGTCGCTTACGTCGATGGTAGCCGAGGCGCCTTCCAAAGGGGCATAAAGAATGTAGCCATTCGAGCTGCCTGATTGACTGACCACGAAGGTTGAATGCGAAGCTTTCGGCAGGTAAACGGTCTTCGCGATGGGAAATTTTTCATTCCACGTCGAGGCGACAAAAGTGACGGCGGTGCCGGTTGCTTGCAAGCGCAGCTCGATTTCGTAGGTTGTGCCGGGTTCAAGATTGACAATACTGCCGCGATATTCATGGTTCCGTTCATCAAACCACAGCGGCAGGGCTTCCTTCCAGGCGGGACCGTTCACGCGCCGGTATTTGACCTGACAGGCATTGTTCCTGCCGCCGTCCGCCGGCGTCCAGTAAATCCCCAAGCAATGAAACGTGGGCACGGCAATTGGACCCTTGGCGGCTCGGGTTATGGTTTGATTCTGAGCAAAAGCAAATGTTGTGCACAAAAACAGCCACTGCACCAGCGGCACTATTCTTTCGGCCATATCGTTTTGCGTGTTCAATGGACTACGGGCTCGAGATCAAAATCGGATTCAATATGCGCCTTCGCCTTCCAAAACTACTTTAACCGTGCGCGCCAGAATGTAGAGATCCATCCACGGCGACCAATTCCGAACATAGTCGCTATCCAGACGCACGCGCTCCGGGTAAGGGAGATTGTTGCGGCCGGAAATCTGCCAAAGGCCGGTGATACCCGGCAGTACCTTGGTATACAGATCAAAGCTTTCGCCGTATCTGTGGATTTCTGCCTCTACGATCGGTCGTGGACCGACCAGGCTCATCTCACCATGCAGAACATTCCAAAGCTGCGGCAATTCGTCCAGGCTGGTCATGCGCAGCCAGCGACCGATCCTGGTCACACGAGGATCATTTCTCAGCTTATAGTTTTTTTCCCACTCTTTACGCAAACGTGGATCGGCCGCGAGATACCGTTCCAGCACTTTATCGGCATCGACCATCATGGTGCGGAATTTCCAGGCCCGAAATCGGCGACCACCGAGTCCTATCCGCTCTTGCCCGTAAATGATCGGGCCCGAAGAACTGAGCTTGATCAACAAGGCGATTATTGCAAGCAGCGGTACAGTATAGATCCCGCTCACTATCAAAATGAGCAGATCCATCGCCCGCTTGAGCAGGCGCGGCAAAGGCATCAGCAAGCTTGTTTCAATGCGAATGCCAGGTAGCCCGCCCCAGTCCTGCGCATGATCCCAAATCGTGGGAAGCCCATCCAGGTCAGGAACGATCAGCACATGAGGAAATTTGCTCCCATGCGTTTTTATAATGTGCAGGACCTCTGTGGGCGAATACTCCGGCAATGCTACGATCACCCAGAAGACGCTGTCGCGATGGGTAATTTCCGAGGCACCGTTCAGAGGACCGAATACCGCGGATGCGTCTAACGTGCCGTTCTTCCAAAGCGATTTTATATCATCGATAATTTCAATCGGCCGAAGGCCCAAGCGCGGATGAGCGACAAGATGGCGGCAAACTGCCGCTTTGGAGGTGATTCCACCAACAATCAATACCGGCTGGCCCCACCAGCGAAAGCGGGAGAAAATCGATCTGGCAAAGGATCGCAGCAGGGGGACAAATAGTATCGACAACAAATAAGCAGTGGTCAGCAGCGAGACAAAGGCATGTTTGCGGTCATAGACAAGGCTTGCTGCAAAAAATATTGCAAAAAGCAACGTTGTAGCTATGCAGGTCCGCCGTAATTCGATGATTGGGTTCAGACCGGTGCCGGGATACAGCTCCAGTATCGCACAAATGGTGAGAAAAGCCCCGGCGAATAGCAGCAACAAGGAAGCAAAATCCGGCACGAAAATCGGCCGCCAGAAGGAATTGACAAATGTATAGGCGAGCAGAGTAGAACCGACGAGCGCCAGCGCATCCGCGACGACCAGCGGTGCGCTGGTCAAGAGCACTTGCATGGTGTAGCGGCGTCCAGTTTCGCGAGGTTTGGCGCCGTTTTGCGGCACGAACTTGGCAGGCCGAGGGATTGAAACAATTGAATCCAATACCCTCACAGATTCTTGCGCCGTCGTTTGCATATGATTCCTGTTCAACCGGATACGGTGCGTTGAGGTTTTACTTTGCTTATGCTCGAATGCAGTACGAAAACTCAAAGGTCGCTTTCTAACCAATTTCCTGTTCTCCACCGACGGCACAGTAATCAGCGCGCCAAACTGGGTATACGCCCTTCTTGATCAGCAAGCGCTCATACAGTTCCTCGATTTGTTCGACCATCCTTTTTATGCTCAGGGTAGACTCGACTCGTTCTTTCCCATGTGCGCACATCGTTCGCGCCTCGCTCGGATGTTCCAGCAGCCACATAATATTTTCGGCCAGTTGAGCGGGCGCCCGCGGCGCCGACAACAATCCGGTTTGCCTGTGTTTCACCAACTCAGGTACACCGTCTACATTCGTCGCCGCGATCGGAATACCCATTGCCATGGCTTCGGTTAAAGCTCGGCCCAAGCCTTCCCAAAGTGAAGACAGCGCGAAGAGGTCCAGCATGCCGAGTATTTCCGGAACGTTGTCCTGAAAGCCGAGCATTTTTATTTGTTGTTCGCGGCCAATAGCCTTCATCACTTTCAATGCCAATGGCCCATCGCCCGCCATGACAAACTGCACGTCGGGCTTGCGTTGCAAGACGATTTGAGCCGCCTTGACAAAGTCCAATGGGGCCTTTTGGGCGGATAAACGCCCGACGGTCCCGACGATCGGGCGCGCCGGATCGAGCCCGAATCTTCGACACAATTTATTTCGGCTCGCAGGTCGGATTTTAAAACGATCGAAGTCAATGCCGCTGTAGATCGTGACTAACTTTTCCGGGAGTGCAAGCTTCTGGTCAATCGCCTCGTGTCTGCATGTTTCAGCGACTGTGATCAGGGCGTCGCTCAGAGAAGCCCCGTACCGCTCTAACAAAACATATAGACCTTTTTTTGCTGATGATAAATAATTCTGCCAAGAATGAGCGTGAAAAGCATGCGCCACCTGCCACCCGAAGGAGTGATACGTGTGGACCACGATAGGCGCCCTCGCCCGTCGCGCCGCCATGCGCCCCAAAACGCCGGCCTTGGCGCAATGGGTGTGAACGATCTGATAGTTTTGCGCGCGGATGAACTCGGTGAGCCGGTGCAAGGCGCGGATATCTCGTTGAGGCTGAATGGACCGCAGCAAATCCGGAAAAAGAAACAGGGCGGCGCAACATTCGCGCGCGCGCGCTTCCCAATCCGTGTAACCGTCGCCGGGCGCAAGCTTGCCGGCGGCCAGATGAACTTCGTACCGGTCGCATGAAAGCCTCTGGACCGCGTGCAGCGTGTTATCCAACGCTCCGCCATATCCCAGGTGCGTGATCAGGTGCAAGACTTTGATTCGTTCCATGCGAACTTCTCCGTCCCACTGCGATGCCCACAACCCAGTTGTCGATCACCAAAGCTCAGAGTGACTGCCAGATCGCTTGCTTCACACGTTGCATTGTCTCTTCCAGAGAATGCTCGGTGTCGATATCGTAAAGGTATTTTGTCCCCGATTTACGCCATTCTCCTGACTGCAGGTGCCGGATCTCTAGATAGTCCTCCTCATCCTTCGCAGTCTTCACGCGCTCGCGGTTGCGATGTTTGATCGTTGCGATCGAAACACTCAATTTAAGCACGATATCTGGCGGGGAGATTTGATCATACAGTCTGCGTTCGACTTGCGCCAGCCAGTTGTAAAGCGCAGCGCGTCTGCCCTCGCCGGCAAGTTGCTCCCTCAGCCGTGGACTATCCATCGCTCCAATGATCTCCGCGGGATAGCGATCGCAGATAACGATTTCACCATGGGCAGCCCTGCGCCTGGATTTGATGATCAGATTGCGCCGGTCCCACGCCAGCGTGACTGCTCTGAGGGCGGCTACCAAAGACAACGCTTCTTCGCCTGGGCGTCGCGAAGCGTCGGCATTGGCCGAGCCCTCTGTTGTCTTCTGTCGACGACGATGCAGATGTGGGAACAGACGGCGCGCCAGGCGCAACGCCAGGTTCACGGGCACAGTAAGCCACGAAGAAGGCGGCTTGCCAACGTGTATGGTTCTCACGGCGAGAACCTTTCCCAACCAGCGGCCAGTCTCCTTCACCAGTGTGGATTTGCCCGAAGCATCGGCACCGACAAAGGCGATGATGGCGCCGCCGGATTGCAGCATTTTGCCGCTCAGATTTCCGGCAAAATGCCTCCGGAATTTGAACCACAACACCGGCAAATAAGCCAGCAGCCGCCCGGGAGACGTATATTTCGCATAAACGCGAAGACGCCACCGCACGGCCCAGGCGCATCTCAGTCTTTCCGCCCATGAGCAGCCGAGGTCGATTGCATGCATGCAGCGGCGAAATAGCGGCTCGTCAATGACTGGACAGTATTTTCGCAACAAGAGCAAAGACGCGTTGACATCTTGATCTGCCCTCAACCAACGTAATTCTGCTCTCAAGTCTTCCGACTTTCCAAGCAGACGGAGCACGTCCAGTAACGAGCCATACTTGATAAAAGTCCGCAGCACAAAAACCACCAGTTCCGCCTGCTTGCCCGCAACTCTGATACGCCCAATCGTGGCTGAATTCTCCAGCAGCATACGCTCAAATGGCAATAGGTGGCTTTTGACAAAACTTTCGCCAGTCACAATGCTGCCAAAAAGATGGACGTGGATGATGCGACCGTGCAGCGGATCAAGTCCATAATAGTGGAAAACACCCGGAGGATTTGGGCCCCTTCGTACGCGCGCGGCTTTGAACCCGAGCTCCATCAGGGCAGCAGTGGCCTTGGGCAAAGATTTGCGGTCTACAAAAAGGTCGAGATCCTGTTCTCCTGATATAGCCTGCGCCAGGTAAAAATTGCTTTTCCAATGACAATAATCGACGCCGCAGCGATTGAATGACTCCACCAAGCGATCGACCAGACTCGAGGGCGCCGTCACGGTATGCTGGTGGGGAAGCATCGCCGCGATCTCGCCTGCATGAGATTCGTCATTCATTGAGGCTTGCCGCAATGATTTTGGAAGCCAACGCCAGCCGTGCATCGTCACGAGGCGGCGGTGAGGCCAGAGTTTTCTGCTCACCGTTGATCACCATGAGACGGCTTGCGAGCGCCGGATGTCGCTGCAACTCTTCGAACATCTCCACCGCCTGGCCAACAAAGGATTCTGCCGCAGCGTAGGAACCACCCGGAATACGATTGTGCCCGCGCGCAAGCGTTCTTTTGAGCAATATCGCTTGCGGCTGCCGGAGGTACACGACCACGTCCGGCAAGGACGCCAGGCTCACGAAGGACGATACATCAAAGGAACCCGACTGCATACTGCTATGGATGAAAAGGGTGTGACTCGCTTGTAACACCCCTTCATTGTCCAACAAGATCACCTGCTGCTCGGAGCTGCGGCGCCGCACGATTTCATGAATCCCTATTTTTCTCAATGCAATCCTGGCAATGCTTATTTTGTAAAACCAGGAACCCGGAGCTTGCCAGCTGGCCCGAATGGCAAAACGATAGAACTGGTGATGCTTGCGCCAGTACATCAAACAGATCGGCAAACACAAGAGCTCGATCAAACGCCGCCGGATGAATTCATTCCTGATCCAGTTCAGATGAATTTGTTTCATCACGAAATCTTCACTCAACTGCGTGTCGATCCCGAGCCTGCGGCCGGCCCGAAGGATTCTTCTGGCCAGCGTCGTCTTCCCGGCGCTGGTGCAGCCAATGAGTTCAATCGACATAGGTCAACACACTAATTCACAACCATCGTCTGGGCATAGACTTCTTCATACTTTCGATGCATTGCCGCCAGGCTAAACCGTTCCTCCACGAGCCGTCTGCATTTCTCTCCTATCTCCGCTCGTTCTGCGGCGGGCATGCCTCTGAACCGCCGCAGCTCCCGTGCAAAGCCGGCGACATCATCCGGCGGTATCAAAGGAATGAACTCGACGCCCCTGGCAATTTCTCGATGTGGTGCGATATCAGATAATACCACCGGACAGCGGCAGGCCATGGCCTCGATGACGGCCACCGGCAGTCCTTCACCGCGGGAGGCCGAAACCACCAAATCGACCGAGCTGAGCCGCTCATAGACCTGGCGGCGCGGAATCAGCCCGGTCAGCTCAACTTGCTCGCCCAGATGACGCATCTTGATTTCATGCACGAGCGCGTCGCGCAAGTAGCCTTCGCCGATGAATACCACGCGACTGGCCTGGTCTGCGCTCTGTTGAAAGGCGCTCAATACCACGAGAGGATTTTTGATGGCAATGATCCGGCCCACCGACGCCACGGTATACCGGCCGTTGGGAGAATGGCGCGAGGCCGTCTCGAGCATGCCGTCAACTCGGCTTATATCCACGCTGTTCGGAATAGCGCAAAGTCTTTTACCCGCCAACCATTTATAAAAACCAGGATAGCTCTGTAAACATGCCTCGCCGCAGCAAACCACGCGTTGGAAAGTGGCAAAAATCGGAAGCATCAATAGTTTGTTTCTCAATTTGTAGTTGTGATACGAATTATGCACGGTATACACCGTGCCGCGTATGAGTTTCCTTGGCGTCAGCATATTGGCCATGACAAACAGAAAGCCCACATGCGGCGAATGGGCATGAATGACGTCGTAGTCTTGCGCGGCCAGGGCAGCTTTCAATGCCCGAAAGAAACCTCGCAAAGAATCATCACCTTCAAACAACGTAATCGCATGCGAGCGAGTCAGCCGTGATCTGAAATAAGTACATATTGCTATACGATGCTTGCCGGACCAGGCAAGGCAGAGGTGACCATACGATGCATTGGTCTCCGTGATCGAAAGCAGTATTTGCAGAATGTGTAGAGGTCTCAAATCACGCCCTCCTGATCGGCGCTTCTCCAACAGTCTGTGCGGCCTGGTTGGCCGCAAGTCTGCGGCGATCGGCCCACGCCCGGGGACGATCCGGGAGCTTCATGAGTAATCCGGATTCTTCCCGCCGGGCATAGACGCTCGCGCTCACCGTCACAAAGCTCAAAAACAGCCAGGTCTGTTTGCGATATTCCCAATTGTGGGTCGTCGCCCCGATGATCCAAACCATGAGCATCGCGAGCCAGAGTTGGCGGCTCCTTGCAGGCTGGTCCAGTGCGTGATAGACCGCCATCGCCAAAATGGCCGCATACAAGAGAAATCCAATAATGCCTAATTCCACCAGGAGCGAGATGACAAAGTTATGAGCCAATTTGCCTGTCTCCGTTGCCGCCGTGCGGAACACCCCGCTTCCGACACCAATCCACGGATGCATGGTAAATGTTATAAACCCTTCACGCCAAATTTCCAGGCGGCCGTTTAAATCGCCTTCGAGAACGACGACCTCGGTGGCCGCCAGTCTTTGGAAAGATGACTCGGGGACAAAGGGCAGCAACACGAACAGAGATCCAGCGAGCAAGACAAACAGCAAAAAACGAATGTGAAGCTTGAGCCGATGCAGAGACAAGAAGATATACAGCAATGCCGGCAAAGCGGCAACGACTGCGCCGCGAGATGCGGTCAACAAAACGACCAGAATTGCCAGCGGTACGTAAAGGTAGTTGATCACGGTCAACCAATAAGATCTTCTGCCGTGCTCGCCTTGATGGAGGGCCAGATACCAGGCGACTGGCAGCCCCAGCACCAGGATCAAGGCGAGATCATTGACGTGCATTTTCATGCCCGTGTAGCGCTGATAATAAAATTCCTGAGCATGAACGAAGTTGTAGATCGCGCCTCCCAGCGATACGTACGCGCCCAAAACGTACGCTTGCAGCCCGGCATGTAAGGCCGTGGGTGTGGCGTAAAGATCCCAGATGACCATGACCATGCCAAACAACTGGAAATATGTGAGAATTCGGTCCGTAGTTCTATCAAGATCCAGACTCCATAAGACACTCGCCGCATTCCAAAGCACAAAAAGGACAATGACCGCGTGAATCGGCCGGGGCTTGCGCGCTTTGCCTGTGATGATAATTGTCGCGACCCAGAACGCCGCTACCAACAATCCAATGGCTCTGCTCAGTCTTCCCAAGCCCGGAATCACGATCGCGTTTTCCAAAGGAATAACGAAGACCAGCGCCAGCGACAACCAAAAAGTGGCTTTACGCATGACTAACCTTCTATCAGCACTTCGAGGTATTGCCTCACAACTGTCTGCAACTCAAAAGGGAGCCAACTCTCCCGAGGGGGACGAGGCACTCCGCCCGCGAGCGCCATGGCAATGGCGCGCGCCAGCGCCGTCGCGTCGCCGACCGGTACCAACTGTCCGTATTGCCCATCCCGAAGTATTTCCTGCGGCCCGCTGGGGCAGTTCGTCGATACCAGAGGAACACCGCAGTACATGGCCTCGATCAAAACTCCGGGAAGCCCTTCCCACTTTGAGGAAAGGACAAAGAGCGAGGCGCGTGTCATATAGGGATAGGGGTTCGCTACAAACCCCAAAAGGCTCACGTCCTGCTCCAAACCCAATTGCCTGACCAAGGCTTCCAGCGCTGGACGTTCCGGACCTTCGCCCAAGATCATCAGGCGCGCGAATTGGTTTCGCCGTACCTGAGCGAACGCCTGAATCAGTGTCGCAAAGTCTTTTTGCGGTCTCAGCCGGCCGGCCGCGAGCACGACCGGGGGCTGGCTGCTCATGAACCAAGGGTGTGGCCCGGCAGCTTGCGCGTGTGCTTGCAGCTCAGGCGTCACGATTGGATTGTAAATAACCGTAATGCGCTCACGCCCAAAGCCAGTCATCGCGGCCAAGTCGTCCGCCACGCCCTTCGAGACGGCGACAATACCGTCGGCCCAGGGATAAAAGCGTCTGATAAAATATGGTATGAGTCGAGCGCGCACATTCGAGCCATTCCTGGAAGCGTGTGACAATTGATTGCGCTCACTCACCACCACGCGTGTGGAAACGCCGGCGAGGCGGCGAGCCCACAAGGCAACGACATTGACATACCCCAGCGCGGAAAGCATGGCCGCCGGGCGCTCATTTCTCAAATAGCGAATCAAAGCCGGAATACTGGTCAACACGCGAGTGGAATTGAGATCGACCACCCGTACCGAGCCTGGCACCTCGTTCAAAAACGGCCCTTCGGCCTTTGCCAGGACGAGATCCACGTCATAACCACGCGCGGCAATGCCGGCGGCGAGTTTGAGCATTGCCCGCTGGGCACCGCCACCGCGCATGTGGGAGGTGAAGATGGCGACCCGCTTCTGCAAATTGCTCATTTCAGTTTCGCGCTTAAACTACGCCTCCATCAGCGTTCACTCGTTGTGCAAGCATGCGCACGCGCAGCAAGATCTGATCGCGCTGGTCGCTTGCCAGGCCCGTATAGAATGCGACCAGGAAGAGCACCGCCAGCGTCGCTCCCACGGAGAACACCAGACCGAGCCAGGAGCTTTCCGTTCCAACGTAACCCAGGCGAGACAATGGCACCCACAGCAGAACGGTGACCAATGCCGGTCGCACCACCGCCTTGAGTTGAGCAGCCAGCGGAATACCCAAGAAACGGCCGATGAGCCAGGGGTAGCCCAAGCTGAGTATCGAGCGTCCTGCAATAAAACCACAGCACAAGCCCACAATTCCCATTTTGAAGACACTCACCAGAACGCCGGCGATAGCCAACGCCAGGGTGGTCGAGAACAGGCCAAGGAGTACCTTACTGCGCAGATTGAGCGTCAAGTCGATGAGATTAGCATCGTTTCGAATCAGAACAAATTGAGCGACCATCAAGACAATGAGCAAGGTGGAGATCGACCCGGCATCGTAATCTGCCGTCACCCACAGGCGCAGAAACGATGGATTCCACAATAGAATAGTCGACCCCACGACGGTCATGATGAGCCAGGTCAAAGACATAATCTCGTTGCGCACTTGGGCCACTTTTTTCAAATTGCCCGCGCCCACGAGTTTGCCCAGTCCCGGGGTGATTCCGAAAACCACAATCGCTACGAAACTGATGATCGATTCCGGAACGTATTTTGTGAGCGAGTAGGTTGTTACTGACTCTACCGAGCCCAGGGTCCCCAGCACGACGACGTCGCTGGCCCGCATCAACTTCATCACCAAGTTCCAAACGAGAAACCAGCTACTCAAGCCCAAAAACCGCCGTACACTTTCAAATGAAGGCCTGGCGATCCCGAACCAGGGCACATACGTGCGCGTCACCACCAGGTATAGAACGCCGGTCAACAGCGTTGCCGCCAAGGTCGCAGCAGCGACGCCGGTGAGGCCGGCGTTCAAGAACAGCGCCAGAGCCGTCAACCCGCCTCCGAAGAAGACCAGCATGGTAGACATGCCCATGCGTTTATAGCCGA
The DNA here is from genome assembly GCA_050732395.1 of bacterium. Classification (GTDB taxonomy): domain Bacteria; phylum Zhuqueibacterota; class Zhuqueibacteria; order Zhuqueibacterales; family Zhuqueibacteraceae; genus JBIOXB01. The sequence goes on along the minus strand of JBOHQX010000029.1, from coordinate 20,461 downwards.
GGTTTTCCCCTTCGAGCACGGAGCGCGGCAATTCAACCAGGCTGGTCAAAATCAAATCGGCCGCCAGCAACACGGCTGCCCACCGGATGCTCCAGGAAGACTCCACCGGGGCCTTCAGCCAGGCTGGCGCGAACCAGCCGAGAGATCCTCCAAACAGTAACAGCACCGGCAGAAACAGCAGCCAGACGGCAACGGCACTGCCGACGCTGCGACGCTTCTCCTCGTGATCGACCGATGCCTGTTGATTGGCGATTGTCCACTTTAAGGCTTGCGTCGGGCGCCCACTAGCCGGCGCGAGGTAGCTCATCAAGCGACTCAACACTTGCCATGCCCCAAATCCATAGTTGCCTAAGCCGCTTACGAGCAAAGGGTTGATCAAGAAGCCGACTGCCAATCTTGCGCCATAGTCCAATGCGGCAGCGAAGGCGTTCAGAGTCGCCTTTATTGTCAGGCTCTCATGCGAGACTCCCTGTCCAAGCACTTTGCGGCTGGAGTCTGTCTTACGCACAGACATGATGACCTTGCGTGCGCCAGAAGCGATCGGCCGGCCTACAAGAGCATCCGTTTTTTGCGCTCGGCCTCGAAGGCAGCGAGCACGGCGTCGACGATTTGGTCTGACGACTGATTTTCCGTGTCAAAACAAAGCAACGCCGGCCCCTGAAGACTGGCGAGTTTTTCGATGATATCCTGATAAACCCTCCGGTAACGCACCAGAAATGCATAGGCCTCGGGCTCGGATTTTCCCTTGATTTTATGCGCGCGACCACGGGCATAGATACGTTGCAGCAACACCTCATTGCCTGCATCGAGCCAAATGACCAGGCTCAAAGTGCTTGCCCATTGGGCGAGCATTTCGCCCCACCACTGATCGTAGTGCCGGTCTTTGGTCAATGGCGGACCAAACTCGTGCAACAACGCGAGCCTGAAGATCGGGCCATGATCCAAAACCGTCACGGCCTCATCGGCGTCGGCTCGAGACTTGAGGGCTTGTTGCCCTCCGGCGAGATACGTCATCGCTCTCAACTCCCGCCAGGTAAACCACCGGCTGCCGGCATACCGGCATAGAAAATGCGGCAGCCAATAGATGATTCTACTGAGGAAGAGGGGAATATACTTCGTTTTGTTGAACCGAATGCCGGGCACAATCTGTCGATTGCGCTGGCATAGGGCGCGCAAAAGTGTGGTCTTTCCGGCGCCGGCTGGCCCAACGAGCTCCGCTACGAGCGACCGCTTTGTAAAATCTGGAGCACCAAGCCTGGAAGAAAGCTTCGTTGCAGCGCTCACCTTCTATCTCGTCCTATCTCGATCAATCACGTAGATAATATAGATGACTTGCGCAACATACGCTGCGCCTCTGGCAATTTCGACGAGCGTTTTTAACGCCACTGATTTCTTACTGTCAATGAGCACGGTATCGTCCGGCAGAAGGAGTGGAGTCAGGCTGCGGTCTCCAGTCGCATAAAACTTGGCCAGATCAACTTTTATGATTTTGGGTTGATGTGAGTTATTCAGTCGTCGTACGATCTTCACTTCATTGATTTTGACGTCTTCTTTGAAGCCACCGGCATAAGCGACGAGCGAGATCACATCCGTCTCACTGGGAATCATATATTGCCCGGGCTTATTGACGGGCCCCAAGATATTCACTGGCATCAAGAATTCATTCTCTTTACCTAGAAAATACCGCGAGGCGGCCGTGCGCTCCCCTCCGGTTTGAGGTGAAGTTTCTTGTGAAAATGCGGCGCTCGAGGAAAGGTAGAGCACCATGATGAAAGGGATAGGATAGTATGCTCGCATGTTGTCCCGACCTCAGAGCCTATGTGAAAAATCTCCGCCGATATCGGAACGCTCTTTGCGGGAGCGTTTTTTCGCGGCGCCCTGTTTGTTGGAGTGTCTCTCGTACTGCCTGTAGTATTCATATCCACCATAGAGCACCGTGGGGTCCACCTTGTTCATCACCACTCCCAACAACTCGGCGTGGGTATGGTCCAAGACTTTCAGGGCGCGTTGTAACAGCTTTCTCTCCGTCCTTGCGGTTTCAACGCAGAACAGGATTTGATCCGCATAACGCGCGATGTAGCAAGTGTCCGGTATCCCGATGACCGGTGTGGAATCAATCACAACAAAATCCGCAGCCTGCTTCAAAATTGCAATGATTTGCTCAATGATCGGCGCACCCCAGAGCCGGTGCGGCTCGATGAATGCGTCCCCGGCTGTCAGTATTTTCAGCCTGTTCACCGTGGGATGTTGTTGCAAAGCCTGGCGCAGGGAGGCATGTACGGCCCAGGCCCAAGGCACAACTTCAATACGCGCGTTTGGCGCATGGTCGCCGGAGGGCTGCGCTTCTTCTCCGTTGACTCGGGCCGCGGCCACCTCTTCGGGAGGCTCAAATGCCGTATACATGGTCTCGCGCGCCACTATATTTGTCAAACCCGGCGAGGGCGGCAGCCCCAACAGCTTGTGGATAGTCGGATGGCGTATGTCACCATCGATCAATATCGTATTCTTCCCTTGTTGTGCGGCGAGAAGGCACAGATTAGCGGCTACGGTTGATTTTCCTTCTGCCGCACGCGCGCTGGTCACCATTAAAACGCCGGCACCACGAGCCAGTGCGAGCTCCACGGAACTCCACAAATAGGAGAAGGCATCTCCCATCATGGGCGCAGCCGCTTCAGAATTGATTGGCTTTATGCGTTGCTTGACCCGCGGTACGGAGGCCAGGACAGACACGTTGAAAAGCTGTTCGATTTCTTCCGGAGTCTTGGGAGCATCCCGCATGAATTCTCTGGCGAAGATCAACACCAACCCGAGCGCGACCCCACCCAATAAGCCCACGACGAGGTTGAGCATTTTTCGCGGCCGTGTGGGCGCGCTGGGCACCTTGGCCAGCTGGATCAAACGAATATTGCCAATTTCTGCGGCCTCGCGAATCCTCGCCTGCTCGCGCTCCTCCAGGAGCCGGACATAGGTTTTGTTATTGACTTCCCGGTCGCGCATGAGGCGCACCAGTTCAAGCTCCTCTCCGGGAAGCTCTTCCAGGCGATTGACGTAGTGCTTGAGGGTTTGCTGCAAATTGGCCTGCTGTGCCGTCGCGGATTGCACTTCAACCTCCAGCAGGATCGATTCCTCCAGATGTTTCTTCAGTTGGGAAATGGGATCTATCACACCCTTCAATGATTCTCCCTCGAATATTTCCTGCGTTGTATCGATCAGCTTCTGCCTGGTTTGTTCAATTTCTCTACGTAACTCCACCATTTTAGGGTGATCCTCGGGGCGCCCTTGTGCTTGAAGGCTGGCATATTGAACATTGAGCTCGACCAGATGCTCCTTCAATTTGACGGTGAGAGGATCCGTGATTTGCACCACCGAGCTCGTCAAGTCTCGCTTCTGTTCGTTGAGTTTTTTCTTGATCGTCGTCAGTTTGCGCAGCGCCGCGTCACGCTCGGCTTTGACGCGGTTCAAGAGCACCTCTGCCTGGGTAATCCGCGCCAGAATCTCTCGTGACTCATCGTCTATGGCGGTGATTTTTTTGCGTGTTTTATAGGCGCTCAACGCTTCTTCCGCATGCTTGAGTTTGTCACTGACCACTTGGAGCTGGTCATCGATAAATCTGCCGAGACCGGCATATTCCTGGCGGCGGACGTTGAGATTGGTCGTCTGCAAAACTCTGGCGGCGATATTCGCCAGGGCGGCGGCCAGCCTGGGATTTGTCGACGCAAAGGTGATGGCCACCACGTCTGTTTCCTGAATCGGCCGCACGGATAAGTTTTTGCTGATTTGGGTGACCATATACTTTTCCGCGTCGAGCTGTGGAGGCGGAGGATAATAAAGGCGAAAAAGACTGTTCTCGGCCTCCGACAACTCCTCATAGAGTTGTTGGGAAAAAGCCTCGGTTTGCATCTCCTGGACACGGTTCGCCACGAAGCTCGCCCAAGAAAATGTCTTGGCCATTTCGAAATCTACGATGGTATTCTTGCTGTAGTTCTCGAAGACAACGATAGACGACGCTTCATAGAACTGCGTTGCCAGGCGATTATAGCTCAGGACGAGCAGGAGCGCCATCATCACGCTCAGGCTCAAAGTCATCTTGCGGCGCCTGATAATCTCAATAAGCTCCGAAGTTGAGATTGTTTGGCTTTTCTGAGATTCCATTTTATGAGTCCTATCTTCATCACCAAAGTACCATCCATTTTGAACTTGATGCTTGACCTTCAGGAGCAACGCCAGCGTTTCGGTGATGTGATCATCGAACCACCCGTACGAAAAGCTTCTACCAATGCTGTTGGCATCTCATAAAGAATTTAGGAGAAGCGCGAGTAAGGAGGGCTGCCGGCTTTGTCAGCGGCAAATACGGACGACGGTTCCGCTTGATGGAAACTGAACCGTGTCGGGTTGGACGGGATTACACCGTGCCTGACGGCAAAAAATTTTAGTTCAAACAACAAGGCCGCTGTAGCATACGGGCAATCGGCATCCTCCCGTCCTGAAAAGTTCGATATCGCTCATCACTCCTCGCCTTCATTCCAACCAGAGCGGGTTCTAGCCACCTGGAATGAATCATGCGCGCAAGCGAGGAAAAACCTACTGCTGCGGCCTCGAAATCTTTGCAAAACAGATTTGTCTCGTTGGTGAAAGTGTCGGCCAAGCGGCACTCAAAGATCACGAGGTGCAGATCGAAAGATTTCAGTATGATCTTCAGCCGCCTTGCGACACCCTGGCAAGGCAAGGTGCGGTGATTGCTCAGGACGGCGGGCGGACTTACATGGGTTAATCCAAAAAGGCAAAACAAAAAGGGCAACGGCGCCCAAATTGTTGCGCGCAAGAGAAAGCTAATAATTGCAAGTGTTTAACAGAGTGAGGGAACCCCAGAGATCCGCCCACAGATATGAAGATACTTTTTCAGTTCCGCAGGAGGAGTAATGCTTCGACTCCACCTTTACAAATTTGTAAAAAAAAAATACAAAGTCAAGAGAGATTTTCATCCCGCGGATGGAAGCTCGCGTGATCTGAATATCGAGGCTAAGTGGCTGCTCCTCCTCACACTTTTGAAATCCATTGATTTGCCTAACCTTGCGCCTCAAGAGTTGCAAGAGCCCTCGACCTTCGTGCTCTTTCTGCTCTAGATGGTCAACTCCATCCCTTCATAAGCCATCAAGACCTGCAAATCCCGTGGCTGCTTGTCCGGCCAGTTTTGATGCAACGTCTCCTTTTTGAACGCTTCCGTTCTCTCCAAAATGTCCGTCATCTTGTCGTCACTATAAGCCGGATCGTGATGCGTCAGCACCAGCGTTGCAACGTTCGCCAGCAAGCATATGTCCACGCCAATGAAAGACGAGCTGTGCCCCCAATCCGTTTTCTGAAAGACATCCTTTAAAGTATATTGCGCGTCGAAAACCAGGACCCTGGCATCGCGATAAAAGTCGATATAGGGCCGCAGCGATTCGGCATCGAGATTCTTGTATTCCGCATCGGTCGCAATCACGATGCTCTTGCCCCCTTCCGAGAGGCGGTACGCATAGCTGAAGCCGGGATGATCCAGTTTCTTGCATGCAATTTCGAGATCGTTGAGGACGAACGCTTCTCCTTCCTTGATCTGGCGAAAGCGCAGATGCGCTCCCATCTTCTCCAGAGGCACGGGAAATGATTGAGGATGAGCCTGCCGCTGGAACGCTTCTTCCAGGTATTCGTGGCCGCCGTAAAACGTAATACGGTTGCCGGTGGTATAGGCGGGCATAAAAAAAGGAAAGCCCATGACGTGATCCCAATGGCAGTGGGTCATCAAAACGTGCAAATCCGCCCTGCCTTCACCCGCCGGACCTTCCATTAATTCCAGCCCGAGCCTGCGCGCACCCGTGCCCATGTCGATGAGCACGCGGTTGCCGCCAGCGGACACAAGCTCGAAACACGTGGTGTTGCCACCGGTGGTGTGCGTGAGCGGGAAAGGCAATTCCTTGAAGAAGTGTTGTACTTCCTCTTCACTCGCGAGGGCTCTGCCCTGCGCCCGACGCAGAACTTCTTTGATCTTGTCCTGCAACTGCGTGCCGGACATCGGATTCGGAATCGAGCCCTGCACACCCCAAAAGCGAATTTTCATGTCCTGACCCTGAGTATTTATGCGCTTGAAGAACCACAGACGGATTTAGAATTGTCGCAATGCCTCTGCACGCGCCGGCAGCATCAGAAAATCGCTGGACAGGTCCACGATATCGAAAACGCGCTGGATATTCTCATTCACGGCGCAAAAGACCATTTTTCCGCCGAGGGCTTGCAAGCGATTCGCAGCGAGATAAAAAACGCGCAGTCCCGCGCTGCTGACGTATTCCAGTTGCGTGCAGTCCAGAATCAGGTTTGTGTGTCCCTCCGCAATCAGCGCCAGCAGTTGCTCTTCAAAGACTTTGGAGCTGAATGAATCCAGCTTGCCCTGCATGGCGATCACGGTGACGTTTTTTTCTCGGGAGACGGCGAGGTTCATAAGCGCAGCCACTTGGGTCCGTTGCCGGTGAAACCTTTGCTTAAAGCGCACCTGCGGCGTCCCTGGTGAAACGTAAACTATTTCCTGGAGAGCCGCAGGTCCGCGCATGAAGTATTTCAATTTATCCGCTTCTTCAACGTCACGATATTTTTGCGCCAGTAGCGGTGGTACTTGAATTCGTCCATCAAGCTCTTCACCAACAACAAGCCGTGGCCGCCCTGCGCTTTGTTCTCCACCCCTTCATTGCTTTTGTCTTGAATGTGTTCCAATGGATTGAAGCGCTGCCCGTCATCTTCAATGCGCAGCGCCAATTCGCGCGGATGCAGCGCCACCCGGATCACGATCATGTGTTCGGTTTTTTCCGGATAAGCATATTTCAATAAATTCGAGATGATTTCTTCCAGTGCTAGCCGGGCGCAGAACCAAGCCTGCGCGGGCAGGTCGTTCCGGTGGGCAAAATCATCCACCTGGCGAAGCAACCGTCGCAATTCGGACCGGCGACTGGCCATGGAAAAAGCCGCATGCACCATCGCTTGGTGAGAGTCTGGCATGACGCTTCGTCCCAACAGAGGTCTTAGAAGAGTTTACGTATTTCGATATTTCACCACCAGCACGGTCATGTCGTCGTGCGGCGGAACGGGGGCCGCGAACCTTTTTGTTTCCACCAGCGCTTCTTTCGCCATTTCTGCCGCCGTCACGTGCTGATGCCCTTTCAAAAATTCGGCTAAACGCGCCTCTGAAAAAAGCTCGTCGGCCGCGTTCATGCTCTCAATCACACCATCGGTGTAACAAAACAAGCTTTCTCCGGGATGCATGGTCAGGCGGGCCGATTCGTAACGCGTCTCCGGTTTCCATCCCAACGGTGCGCGATGCTGATGATTCAGCGCCAGCAGGCCGCGCTCGGCGGAAAGCAGGTACGGCGGGAGATGCCCGGCGCTGGTGTATTGCAGCTCGCCGGTTTCAATATTCAATACGCCTAGGAAAATCGTGACGAACAGAAACAGGTCATTGTCCCGGGACAGCTCGCGATTGACGCGGGCCAAGACCTCATGCGGCTGAATGCCGGTAGTTGAATCTGTCGTCGAGAATGCCGCCACGGCGTGCAATAATGTTTTGCTGACCGCCATGAATAACGCGGCGGGCAAGCCCTTGTCTGAAACGTCTCCGATGACCAGGCAGAGATGCCGGGCATCGAGCATGAAAAAGTCATAAAAATCGCCGCCGACTTGCTCGGCGGGCTCGATCGCGGCGGCGATCTCCACGGGCTCGCCCGCGGCCCAGCCGGACGTGAGCCGCGGCAGCATGCTCATTTGAATATGCCGTGCAATGCGCAGCTCGCTTTGAATTTTTTCCTGGGCGCGTTCTGTTTCAGCGAGATCGCGCAAATAAACTTGAAGCTGCCGTTCCATTTGCAGGAAGGACTCCGCCAGCTTGCCGATTTCATCTTGAGAGTGCGCGGCCAAATGCGTGAGCGCTTCGTCACTCTGTGGCGTGAATTTATTGGAGGCGAGCTGACGCGCGTGATTCGTCAGTCGATGCAAGGGCCGCGTCATCCGATTGGCCAGACCAGCCAGCAAGATCAGAAAAGCCAGAAACAGCGCGCCGACAATCGCCAGTATTGATCCCACCACTTTGTTCAAATCGCGCTGCAGCGGCGCAATGGGAAAGAGCGCGGCGTACTGCAGCAGGTGGCCGCCATAGCGTCGGCCCTGTGCCGCACCTTTGTACTTTTTGCCGCCGATATTGAAATCATGCATCGTTTCCTGCTGCAGTGCGGCAAACGCTTGGGGAAGATCGGTCAAAATCGGCTCCCCGTCCAGCCAAAACGCGAAATTTTTCAGATTTTTCTCATGCAGATAAGCGGCGACTTCCCGGTCGTTCAGCCGCGAACCGCCCGCCAGATAACCCAGCACCTGCCCGCGCTGCTTGACTGGAGCAAGAAAGATCAAATAATAATCGCTGTCGCTTTTGCCGATTTGAAAGTGATCCGGCCTGGAAAAATCCAGGGAAAGTTTTTTACTCTTGAATTTGGACGAAGCCACCAATTGCCGGTCGAGATCGAAGAGGGCGAGCCACCCGATATTCAATATTTTTCTTTGTGCGGTGATTTTTTCTTTCGTCAAGGAATCGGCAGGCATGCTCCGCTGTTCTGCCACGCGCATACGCGTTTCCAGGTCTTTGTCATCCGCCAGGCGATCCAAATCATTTGACAACTCTTCCTCCCAACGGACAAGCAGCAAATCCATGATTTCGAGCGCGACGCGCAATTCATTCTCAAAGGAAGCATAAATGCGCTGCTGAAGAATATAGCCCATAATCATTCCTGCCGCCAGCAAGGGCAACAGAATCGCGAGGGTGACCAGCAGCAAAAGCCTGGCCTTGAAAGAAGAAAAAAAATTGCGCAGCTTCATGCGCAAAGGTATCGCTTGCCCGTCAGCGAAGCAAGCGGAATTTAAGGTAGGGCGTATCCTAGTGCGACGTTCACGAATCGTTGTCCGGTGGCATTGTCGTCGAACAGGCCGCCGTCCAAATAGCTGGCGGTGAGGCGCAAGGCCGCGATTTTCAAGGTTCCACCGGTGGTCATAAAGACCTCGGAAGAGGGCCCGTCGACGAAGGCAGAATAATCCTTACGGAAGGTGAAACAGCCCAGGCCCATCTCGAGCCAGGTCGAAAGCTGCACGGCCCCACCGCCGTAAAACTGCCAGCGCTGGATGGGAGCATTCATTTCAAAGTCTTTGTACTCCGCATCTGCGCTGAATTGAATCCGGTTGAAAAAATCTGGTGAAGAAAAACCCAAACGAAAGGCCGCCGGCTCTTCGGCTACGATAGGAAATTTTTCGTCTGCGGCCAAAACCAGCCGGCGGTTCGCGCCGTGGTCCGGCGGTGTAGTATTGGTGAGCGCACGCTCCGGAGTTTGGACGATCAAATCATTGCGTGCGCGATATCCGGTTTGGCCGGCGCCTCCCAGTTGCCAGCCCTTCCAGAGGAAGATGGCGCCCGCGGAAAAGCGCGGCGCCGAGCTGTGCCCTGTGGCCAGGGTATTGATGAATGCTTCATGGATGCTTGCGCGCCTCCATTCAACGCCGGCGCCGGTGAGCAAATTTTGGCCGAAAGAATAGGCCAGGACCAGACCCAGTCCTTCCAGCCGGCGTTCCTTAGTGAGATTGTATGCTTCGCCGGTGCCCTCGGGATGATCGGCCGTGGTGACTTGAATAGGACCGAAATCCAAAGCATAATCGAGGGACTGTGCATAAAATGCACCTAACGCGATTTTGCTGGAAGGTTGCAGGGCTAGAGCGGCGAACTGCAGCGGCCGAAACCGGGAGATGAAATCGGAATCGAAAAACCCCAGAAACTCGGTGCTCGAATTCCAACCGGATTCCGCAACGGCTGTCAAACGTTCCGGCAAGCGCGCCAGGCCGGCGGGATTGAACAACATGGCCGTAGGGCTGCCGTCCTGCGCCACGAACGCGCCGCCGTGAAAGTAAGCTTCCGCTCCCGGCCGGTTCGGATTGTAAGGATAAAGCACCTTCGTTTCCGTAGACACCGATTGGCCGTAAAGGCCCTTGGCCATAATCAAAAATAGAAAAGCGGCAGTGAAAATCTGAAATTTGACAAGCAGCAACATGGTTCAAATAATTTCAATAGCAGTGGAGGCGAGGAAGGAAAATTGGATTACTGGATTGATGGATTATTGGATTAATGGATTAAGCTGATGACTCCAATTCATGACGTTAATCCCAAGCATCCATCAATCCATTAATCCAATAATCCAGCCCTCCACCCCGCTCAGTACTTTGGCACAGAGGGATCAACCTCATCCGCCCAAGCGTGGATGCCGCCGCGCAAGTTTTTTGCCGAGGCAAAGCCGGCAGATTGCAGCAACCCAATCGCTTTGGCGCTGCGCACGCCGGTGCGGCAATAGGCGACGATGGGCTTGGTACCTTCGACTTCCGCGAGCCGCTCCGGCAATTGCTGCAACGGAATCAGGGTCGCGCCGGGGATTTTGCAGAGCTTGAATTCATGCGGCTCCCGCACATCCAGCAAAAAAATCTCTTCCCGTTTGAGTTCGCGCGCCAGCTCGGTGGCAGTGATTTCCGGAATTTTTTCTTTCATCTTGTTCTCTTCCTTCTTGGGGATGCCACAAAATGCTTCGTAATCGATCAATTGATGTATCGTTCTCTGCAATCCGCAGATCGGACAATCCGGATTCTTGCGCAGTTTCATTTCGCGAAAATGCATGCCGAGCGCATCGAAGAGCAACAACCTTCCAAGCAAGGGCTCGCCAATACCGAGTATCAGCTTGATGGCCTCGTTGGCTTGAATCGTGCCGATGATGCCCGGCAACACCCCGAGCACCCCGCCTTCTGCGCAGCTCGGCACCATTCCCGGCGGCGGCGGTTCGGGATAGAGGCAACGATAACACGGGCCTTTTTCAGCCCAAAATACGCTGGCCTGCCCTTCGAACCGAAAAATACTGCCGTACACGTTCGGTTTGTTCAAGAGCACGGCGACGTCATTTACCAAATAGCGCGTCGGAAAATTGTCCGTACCGTCGATAATCAGGTCGTAGTCCGCCGCAATCTTCATGGCGTTTTCAGAAGAAAAGTGCTTTTCGTACGTGTCGACGTGTACGCGCGGATTGAGCCCGTGCAAAAAATCTTTTGCGCTTTTGAGTTTGGAACGACCGACGTTTTTGGAGGAATGAATGACCTGGCGCTGCAAATTGGAAAGCTCGACCACGTCGAAATCGACCAGACCCAAGCGGCCCACCCCGGCAGCGGCGAGATACATAGCCAGCGGCGAGCCCAATCCGCCTGTGCCAATGAGTAATACACTGGCAGCAGCCAGCTTCTTCTGTCCGTCCATCCCGACTTCCGGCAGAATCAAGTGGCGGCTATAACGCTGAATTTCTTCGGAGTTAAATTGAATCGATTCTGGTTTATTCATCAGAAGCTCCCTTTCCACCTGCCACGGCCGGCACGACGCTGATGACATCGTGGGCGCGCACTGCCGTGGCCTCGTTTTGAAGATAACGAATGTCCTCGTCACCTACAAACACATTGACAAAATTTCTCAACCGGTCTTGTTCTGTGAACAGATGGGCCCGCAGATCCGGAAAACGCTGCGCCAAGGCGCCCAACACTTCGCCCACATTGTCGCCTGCGACTTCCACCTGGGCTTGCTGGCCGGTGAAGGCTCGCAACGCCGAAGGAATGATGACTTTTGCCATTTTTTACTCCCAGAAGTGATTTACGATTTGCGATTGCCGATTTCCGAAGGATTTTTAACCTCTCAAATCGTCAATCGAGAATCGGCAATCGTCAATCATTTCAAACATCTTCAGTTTCCAAGTGACTTTGACACTATCATGATACAATGGAATACTCAATTCGCTCAAACTCGCCCGGCTCGCCCTGCAACTGCCACAGGCTCGTTTCATCAAACTTGCCGTTCGCCACGGCCAAAATGAGCCACAGACTGCGATCACAACGCTCGCGCGCAAGCGCCAGATCCACGGGTGAAGGGCCGCGGCGAGCGTTGGGATGAGAATGATAATTTCCCAAAACTTCCAGGCCTGCGGCATCTGCCTCACGATAGGCGCGCAACTGCTCGTGCGTATCGAATTCGAAGCCGCGTTCCGGCTGGGGACTGGCGTTGCGCATGGCGCGCGACTGCTCCAGGCTCCAGCCTTGCGGCGTACGCCGGCCCAGCAGCAAACCGCAACATTCCGCCGGAAAAGCCAGTTCCGCCTCTTGCGCGACGGCGGCCAAATGCTCTGCTGCCAAGATTGCCCTTTCAGTCTTCATGCCAAAATCTCTCCTCCAGATAGCGATGGCCGCTATCCGGAAAGATGGTGACGATTACTCCCCGCTCCAGGCGCGCGGCAACCGTGCGAGCGGCCGCCAGCGCCGCGCCGCTCGATAGACCAACAAGCAGACCTTGGCGCCTGGCCAGATCGCGCACGAGCTCTTGCGCGGCTTCCGTGGCCACGCCGAGATTTTCATCCGCGAGCGTGGGGTCATAAATGGCCGGCACGATCGCCGTAGGCATGTGCTTCAATCCTTCCAAACCGTGAAAAGGAGAATCCGGCTGCATCGAGATGAGGCCAACGGTGGGATTCAGCTCGCGCAAGCGTCGTCCGGTGCCGGTGAAAGTGCCGCTGGTGCCCAGGCCGGCGACGAAGTGTGTGAGCCGTCCCGCCGTTTGCCACCAGATCTCGATGGCAGTCGTGTGATAATGCGCCCGCCAGTTTTCCGGATTGGCATATTGGTTGGCGTAAAAATATTGCGACGGGCGTTCTTCATAAAGCGCGCGCGCCATACGGATCGCACCATCCGAGCCTTCGTCGGCGCTCGTCCATACGATATCAACGCCATAGGCGCGTAACAGATTGCGCAAATATGCGCTCACGTTATTCGGAACCACCAGGCGAACGCGTATGCCGAGAGCCGCGCCAAAGACCGCGTAAGCCACGCCGGTATTGCCGGAAGTCGAATCGAGCAGAATCTTCTCGCTTCCGAGCTCATTTTTGCGCCGGGCGGCCCGTATAATCCCGCTTGCGGCGCGATCTTTGACCGAACGTCCAGGATTTTGCCATTCGCCTTTCGCGAAAATCGCCACCTGAGGATTGGGTGAATATGAGGATAGGTCCACTAGTGGGGTATGACCAACTTGTGCAAAAATGGACGTCTTCCCTCGAGCGCGGGGGCGGCGCGCAAGTACGGGTGAAACAGTGTTCATGGCAATCATAATATAATGAATTTCATTTGCAATCTATCCGAGTTAGCAGCTCAACTATCCCGCCCTGGTGGAATCGTGGCGGCTGCATTGTCCGGCGCTACAAAGACACTCGGGCAGATCCGCCCTGGGGTCCTCCAGGAAGGCATCGCTATGTTTTGGAGAAACTCTTAATTGGAACGCGCGGTGAATTTACCGCAATGATTCGTCTTGCCGAAGAAACGGCGAGCGACAGGTTGGGTGAGCGAGGAGGAATCTCTTTTGCCAAGAGCGCAACGCGGCGAGACCGTTTCGAAATCAGGCCTCGCAAGAGCCTCCCCGCTTGCGACACAAGCATCGCATGCGGGAATGGGAGGGAATGAAATTATAGAAAATGCGTTTCATGACCTTTGCTGAATTTTATGTCTGAAAATAGAAGATTGTAGCTTCAAAGTCAAGCTGCAATCTTGTTGCCCGGAAAGGCCATGAATTCCATCATTTTTATCGCAGCAAAATCATCCTTATTGAAAACGGGAATTTCTACTTGCGCCACACTGCCCGGAAGAACATTGCCAAAATCATAAGCCGTCGCTGCCGGCCAAATAGACGCGCGCGAAAAGCGCACAGCCGCGCGGCGTCCCGGGCCACCGTAAGCACCTATGTCGTTTCTCGCCGTTCCCAATGAAGGCCACTGCGCGGTGCCGGTAATATTGGGATCGTTGTAGTCTAGCGCGGGCTCACCTGCATCCACACACGCCGAATTCGCCGTCAAATAGTAGCCGCTATCCGCAAAAACAGGGTAAAGATTAATATTGCCGTTTCCGGAATAACCGCCCTCGACGTCACTATAAGTTAAAGCAAAGGTCGCGCCCGTGGCAAAAACAGGGCCGCCCATAGTCTGTGTATTGGCCCACAGAATATTATTGCGCGCAACGACATTGGCGTTGTTCCATACGATCATCGCCCCGCCTTGTGCCGCCACCAGGGTAGAGGGATTTCCGGCGGAAGAATTGCCGATCATGGTGTTGTTCTCGATGAGATTGGGCGGACGCGGTCCCGACAGAATGTTGTTGATCCAGATTCCGCCGCCACCATAAGTCGGGCTGTTCGCAGCTTGATAAACCCTGCCAGCGTTGCCGTGGAGTCCTCGCGGTTGATAAAGAGCATGCAGCTCGCCGTATCCGGATGTTGCGGCCGGCTGCCGTTGATAATGGTCTCGCGAATGAAAGACTCCTCGCCCTTCAAGACAAACCGGCTGGCGACGAGAATGCGCTTGCCAACGAATCTTATGTTCTCAAAATATGTTCCCGGCTCAACTAGAACGGTGTCGCCGTTCACGGCGGCATGAATGGCGGCTTGAATCGTGTTGTATTGTTGCGGCACGCGGCGGACTTCTGCAGATGCTGCGGCTACGAGCATCATGAGCCACAACGTCAAATGATAAGTTTTTGCTGCCATGGCGATCTCCAAAGGCGCTAGGCGCTTCAAGCACCAAGCATAAAATCAAATTCTGAAAATTTTTTGGCAGAATAGTTTTTTGTCAGACTGATTACAAATTCCTCTGCTTGAGCTTTTTCTCGTTATGGGCTCGTCAATCGCCTGAGATATTCGTCTCCGGCGGTAATACATTCTCAACCTCCAGCACGACTTTCCAATCATCATCTTCTTGCTTTTTCCAAACGCGAACATAGTAACCTTTTTGAACGGCGGCCGGTTGATCTGGCGGCTTGAATTCATAAGCACCCATGGTGTATGCCAGATCGAGCGAGCGTGCCATTTCCGCGCGCAACGGCTGCCAGGAAGAATGGCCTTGGTGTTCGGCGAGCTTGGCATAGATGGCATTTTTTTCCGTTATGGGCAAATGTCCCGTGCGCAGCAAGCGTGCTCCCTCTGCCAAATGCAATTGGTAGGCCGCCACCAGGCCCTGCTTTGACGCGGCGTCGGAGAAGGCCGAGTCCTTTTGCAGCAGAATGGATTTTTCTCGTGCGATTTCTGATGTACCGTATTTTCGGTTCGCGGAAACTTTAGGGGCCGCAGGTGTTTGCCATTCCTGAGGCAAATCTTCTGGCTCCGGATTGGAAATGCCCAGGTCGACGATCACCTTCCAATCGCCACCGGCATGTCTCAACCAAACGGAAAAATAATTGCCGTGGCCGGGCGGCCTTTTTTCCGGACTATTATCCGTAATTTCCCACGGCCCGGTGGTGTAACCAAAATCTTCTGAGCTCGAGATGTCGGCATAGACCGGGCGCCAATTCAATATAATGGGCGGATCCGGGCGCTCTCGGTACGCCGTAGGACCGTTGGTTGGATGCGGGCGAAAAACGATGGCGCTGTCCGCCAGGTAAGCCAGGAACGATTCGCGGATGCCTTTGGCAACGCACGTCTTGGCGAAAGACATTTCCGCTTGTACCAATGATTCCAGCGCGGCGCGACGGGTGTCGACCTGCGAGCAAGCTGGTATGAAAACCAGGGAAGCGGTTGCGAGCAGAAATGATTTGAATTTCATGGTCTATAAGTTATTACAGCTGCTGCGTAGATGCAACGGCGCTGCGCCCATGTGGAGAATTTTGCGGTTGAGTGGGAAATAGGGAAGGCTGGAGGGGAGCGGCGCAGGGGGGTCTACCCGAAAACCCTGAAGTGTCACGCTGGCAGGAATCTCGACTGGCTGGGGCACATCACCGAGTTCAGGCCTGAGTCCCAGAGCCACCAAGGTGCTTTCTGTCGGACGGCACGAGGCTTTCGGACCGGCACTCTAGGCCAGGTATTGAAAAACGCCGGCCAGCTTATGACGGTAATTGCGGCTCATCTTCAAGTTGGTGCCATCGCGCAAAATCACCAAAAGATCGCCGTGCGATTGCGACTGCATTTCTTTTATGCGCTCGACGTTGACAATCGTGGAGCGATGGATGCGCACAAATTTTTCCGGATCGAGCTGCTGTTCCAGCATGTTCATCGTCGTGCGCAGCAAGTGCTTTTTGCCGTGCGCGTGCAGCAAAGCATATTCATCCGCGATTTCGATCCAATCGATATCGCCGGCGTGCAGAATCAACATACGTTTGCCCGATTTCACCAACCAGCGCTGGTGGCGTTCGTTTTGGCGGGTTTGTTCCTGCAAGAGCGCCAGCATTTTATGGTGAAACAGGCTGGAATGCTGTCCCTGAATCAGCGCGCGTGCTCGCGCGAGCGCGATTTGAAAGCGCTCGGGACCCACCGGTTTCAGCAGATAGTCCAGCGCGTGCACATTGAAGGCGCGCAAGGCATATTCATCAAATGCCGTGATGAAAATGATCACCGGAGGTGGATGATTGGCCGAGACGGCCGCAGCCACTTCGAATCCATCCATCTCGGGCATTTGCACATCGAGGAACAGCAGATGGGGGTTTTGCTGCTCGCATGCGGCAATCGCTTGAAAGCCATCGCTGCATTCAGCGGTGATCTCAATTTCTGTTGCCGGCGCCAACAGCTCGCGCATACCCTCGCGTGCGAGGGGTTCGTCATCGACGATGATACAGCGAATTTTGGACACGGCTATTTCAAAACTCCGAAGTTTTTATATTAGGCTTGTGATCGGTGCAATGACCATCGCGAAAGTTGAATTTTGCGTTCTGGCTCCATATCCAAACATATCATTTCGGAGGAACTCTTCAAGCACCTGATTTCCGTACCTAGGTCTCGATTACTTGACGAGTAAACATTTCTTTGTTTCAACGAGGCTCTTGGCTCTGAGCTGACAGAAATAGATTCCCGAAGATAATTCACTCCCGTCTAACACAAGGGAGTGCATCCCGGGGTCTTGCATTCCAAAGAATAATACCTTCACTTTTTGGCCGAAAATATTGAATAGTGAGACTTCAATCCGTTCCCGCGAGGGCAATACATAGCGAATCGTTGTTTTCGGATTGAAAGGATTCGGATAGTTATCAAAAAGCTTGAATGCAGGCGGAGAATCCAAGAATGGATTAAAAACCGAAGTCATGGGATCAGCTTCATATTTAAAAATCCAACCATCAGAACCCACCGCCCACCCAAGCTCCTGATTGAGCATAAACAGGCCGCCGGGAAAAACATTAGCGACGCGAGAAATACCCTTAGCGGTGAGCCAGGTTCGACCTCCGTCGGTTGTATGATGTACGTTGAACGAATTCCATGTCCATCCGTGCATCGCATCTGTAAAAGCCTGGTTAGAAGTCCAGGAAGCAAAAGCAGCCGGATCTTCAGAAACTAGCTTCCAGATATTTCCTCCATCAATAGAACGATATACAGCGCCGTTCTGTATGGCGAAGCCATTAAGCGAATCGATAAATGTGATTGCGGTAAATGTATGTGTAGACCGATTCCAGCTCCGTCCTCCGTTCGTGGTTTCATAAGTTGGAAAATCAACGGCGGTTCTGCCCAAGAGCCACACTTTAGAATCGCCAGCAAACGCCATTCTCCGCAAAAACTGCACCTCAAAGCCGCCGGCTTGCTTTGACCAATTTCGGCCACCGTCCAAAGTCTGGTAAATCGCCTTGTCAGTTAAGAGAAATCCTTCTACGCTATTTCTAAAATGAATGTCACGAAATATGCCCTCCTCGGCTCGAACATTCGCAAGCTGCCAATGCCGGCCGCCATCGACAGTAAAGAATGCCAGATCGCCGCCGAAGGCCCAGAGCACCGCTCTGCTTATTGCCCAAATTCTCGCAACTCGACTGCTATAGGGTACGACCTGTCTCTCCCATGATATACCTCCATCGCTAGTATGAAGAACAATCGATGAATCGGGCTCCGGATCAGGTTTAAGTTGCCAGCCAACAATCCAGCCTTCTTTCTCATCGGTGAATGTGACATCATCCAGTGCCGCATAATAAATGTTCAAGCGACTGTCGAGCTTATGCCAGGATGCCCCAGAATCATTGGTGCCAAGTATGAAACCCGACGACCCAACCGTCAGTTTCATTTCTGAAGACTAAACCCTTAAAACCGCTCTCGGGCGAGGGCGGATCCATATATCGATCGATAGACCAGGTAGCTCCTCCATCGATAGTCCTTCCGATGTAAGTATAATATGTGCCCCAACCATGCCGGGAATTGTGGAAATACATCTTCTGCCAATCGAAGGCTACTCCATGTTTTGTCCAAGTTTCACCACCATCATCGGTCCGTAGAACGGCTCGCCCGGAATCGACATTGTTGGTGGTGATCCAACCGGTGAGATGATTAAGAAAATGGATACTCGTAAATTTCGTATCGCCGCTATCAACAATAGCCCATGTCTTACCCCCGTCTGCTGTCTTGAGTAGTGCGCCTCGTGATTCAGGATTGATGTCAAGGTTTGGCTGTCGATAGTACCCGACAGCGAGCCATCCAACATTTGGGGAAACAAACTCCAAATCATTCAGTGCCAAACTGAAAGTACCCGTTATAAAGTCGTGCTCGAGCGTATCGGCCTGCCAGGAATGGCCGCCGTCTGTTGTTTGGAGAAGCAGGCTATCTGCTGCAAGAACCCACCCGGTATTCTCATCAATGAATTCTGCCCTAAGTAGCGTTTTCGAGGTGCCAAAATTCCGTAGCTGCCAACTTTCTCCAAAATCATCGGAGACCAGAATTGTTCCTTCCGCACCTACAATACAGCCTCTCCTTGCGTGAAAGGTGATAGCGAACAAGTGAGCGTTGGTTGGCAACTCTCTTGCAGCCCAATTTTCGCCGTCGTCGTTTGAGACCAGCAGGATGCCCTCATCCCCTATCGTCCAGAGCGTGTTAGCATCAGTGGAGATCACGTCTCTTAAGGTAGAACCTGTTGGCTGTGGATTTAGAAAACTCCAGTTTGACTGGGCAAAGGCAAAAGATGTGAAGATGGCCGTAAGCGTTACTGTCAAAACTATGCGAAGATACATGTGTAGATCGCCCGACCTTGTTTCTGTTCTGGTTCAAATCTCGATTCGCCAAACGCGGGTTAGCAGAAGCCATGCTGTACCAAGCGTTTTTATTCCAATTTTCGAAAAGGAATCTCCAGCGTGGCCACCACTCCCCCTTTTTCCGCGCTGCTCAGCTCGAAGCGATAGCCGTCGCCATAAAGCTGCCGCAAGCGTGCGCAAGTGTTGGAGAGCCCAATGCCGGCGGTGTGTGAGTTATTGTCGCTGGTGGCGAGGCCCCGGCCATTATCGCGCACTTGCAGCTTCAAGGTGCCATTGTCACGGCGCGCGGAAATCGCAAGCCGCGCGGGCCCGCGCTGTGCCGCCAGACCGTGGCGCACGGCGTTCTCCACCAGCGGCTGCAAAATCAAGTTCGGCACTTGCGCGTGCAGCGAGTCGCCGGCAATGTCGCGCAGAATGATCAGGCGATCGCCAAAGCGGGCGCGCTCGATTTGCAGATAACACTCCAGAAATTCCAACTCCGTTTCGAGCGGGATCAATTGCGCGCCGTTGTTCTGCAAGGTCAGGCGCAGAAATTCGCTCAAATGCCGCAGCATGTCGCGCGCGGCTTCCGGGTTCTTCGGAATCAGCACTGAAATCGCGTTGAGCGTGTTGAACAGAAAATGCGGGTGCAACTGCATGCGCAACGCTTGCAATTGCGCATGCGCCAGTTGCGTTTCCAGATGCGCAGCCTGTAACGCCTTCTCCTGAAAATGGCGGTAATACGCGGAGGCGTGCTGTAAAACAATGATCATCCAATACAGCAGAATGCCGTAGTCCAGGTAGCTGATCAGATGCATCACCCAATCGCCGGCGGCAAATGGTTCTTGCGTCCGTACGGCTTGATAGAGCTCCCTCGCCGTGGCGAACAAAGCGCGATGCAGAAGCGCCACGACAATGCTCGCCAGCGCATGCATGCATACTCGCGAAAGAAAACGGCCGCGCTCAAGATAGAATTTTCGACCCAAATACAAAACCAGTGGCGTCAGCAAAGCCCAGGCATAAGCATAAATCAGTTCGCTGACGAGCGCATGTTGCGCGTCAATTCTGCGGCCCAAGCGGCTCGACACGGCATAAACCTGCCACGCCATGAACACGCCGAATAGCGTCCAGCTTGCTAACAAGACGGCGAGCTGGAGTGGACGCCGGCGAGCAGGGCTCGTGTGTGCAAAAAGAGATGAAGATATTATCCGTGGTTCAGACATGAACTTTTTTTCTGCCTTCGGTTTTCAAACGAGTTGAAAACTGAAGTCCTTATAGAGAATCTCTGCGGTGACTATTCAGCTCATGACCCCCGGTGATCGGGGTTGGTTCGGCAAGCAACACCACCGTGTCATCCCGTAGGGATCTTGTTAAGCTTCTGGCACGGTGCTTG
>JBOHQX010000028.1:0-33185 GCA_050732395.1 bacterium | reverse complement strand
ATGCGCACTTTCAACACTCCTACGAACATCGTGAAATGAATTTGGAGAGAGAAAATGAACGTTGAACCTTGCTTCTATTTCCAGGGCCAGTGCGAGCAGGCAATGGACTTCTACCGTGAGGTCCTGTCAGCGGAAGTGCTCGTGGTGAGAATGAAGGACAATCCTAGTCAGCAGCACGTTCGACCAGGCACGGAACAGAAGATCCTGCGCGCTGGACTGAAGATTGGCAGTGCGTCGGTATTGATGTCAGACGGTCACAATGCCGGGAAGCCCACATTTCAGGGCTTCTCCTTGAATCTCACGGTAGACGGCCAGGATAGAGCCAAGCAGCTATACGAATCACTTGCAACAGGTGGCGAAATTAGAATTCCTCTTCAAGAAACTCCAAGCTCACCAGCATTCGGAACGGTCGTGGACAAGTTTGGTGTTCTCTGGGTAATCTCAGCCAAGGCTCAGAGCAGTCAAGGTGCCGCCTAATAGGAAACGGTAACGCACTGTGAAACAAACCAATTTGTGAGGAATGCAATGGACAAGAACAAAGAAGAAAAAATATGGAGGAAGTTATGATTACGATATTAAAAATAATGTTTATTGGCATTGGAGCAACCTTTATCGTGGATATCTGGGGCTTTATATTAAGTCTATTTAAAATTGAATCTCTTGATTTTCGTTATGTTGGACGATGGATGGCTAATTTTCCAAAAGGTAAATTTGTTCATAAAAATATAATGATGACAACGCCTGTTCATGGTGAATTGGTTATAGGATGGGCAGCCCATTATCTTATTGGTATTACTTTTGCCTTTCTACTTGTTTTATTTTATGGAAAAGAATGGTTAGAAAAACCTATGCTTTATCCTGCACTTATCATTGGGATAATCACTGTATGTGCTCCATTGTTTATCATGCAACCAGCATTCGGTTTTGGCATTGCCTCATCAAATCTTCCAAAACCAAATATTAAGCGAGTTTATTCCTCTGAATTTCCCCTGATTTAATAGCGGGGCAATTCAGTCATGTTCTAGTAATACTTTGTACAAGGAAAAACGCTCCCACTACAGTAGGGAGAGAGTTTCAAGGGATAATCACAACGGTCGTTGCTAGAAACGATCGACGGTTTTGTGGTAAAACTTCGAGTTAAAAGGAGTGTGGCTAATGGCCCCCATGATCCAGCGAGGTTATTTTATTCTGGCAGATATTTCTGGTTATACTTCTTTCATGGCGAGCAATGAACTCGATCATGTCCAAGGAATTTTGAACAATATCATAACGCTGATCATTCGCCATCTGACACCGCCCCTAACTCTGATCGAGGTCGAAGGCGATGCCGTGTTTGCGTATGCGTCGCAATCTAAGATGCCGCGCGGGGAAACGCTGCTCGAACTCGTCGAGTCAACCTACGTAATATTCCGCGACCGTCAAAAAACGATGCAACGCAACGCCACTTGTGATTGCAATGCTTGCCAGGCGATCCCTAATCTGGATTTAAAATTTATCATACACCACGGGGAGTATATTCTCCAAGATATCATGGGTCGTGACAAGCCTATTGGCTCGTGCGTGAATCTAGCACACCGCCTACTCAAGAATAAAGTGAGCGAAGCCACAGGCTGGCGTGGATATGCCCTGTGCTCCGAGGAGACTCTAAAGCAAATGGAAGTATGGCCGAACGCAATGTATTCGGAGATCGAAACCTACGAGCATCTGGGTGAAGTCCAGACTTATAGCATGAACTTGGACGTGCGATACAAAGAGCTTACAGAAGATAGGCGTACACTGCTAAGAGCAGAGGAGGCAGATGTTGCACTTTCGCATCATTTCCCTGCACCTCCTCCAACTGTTTGGGAGTGGTTAAATGATCCTCCCAAGCGCACGGCGTGGATGAAGGGATCATCCTGGGCGGTAAAAGAACGGCCACGCGGACGCACCGGACCAGGAACCCATAACCACTGCTCGAACTATAGATTCATAGAAGAGGTCTTAGATTGGCGGCCCTTTGATTATTTTACTGTTCGTTATTCCAGAGGTTTTCTCAAACTCATCATCACCGGCGAGCTCCAGCCTACAGCGGAAGGTACGCAAGTGTGTTGGAACATGAAGCTGGAGAGTTCCTGGCCGCGATGGCTTCTTCGCCCAATTTCCAAACTCATTGCCACGCGCTTGATGAAGATACAGCAATGCTTTGAAACCGCCGAGCGTTTGATTGCCGCCGGAGGCTAGGTTCACTTGTATTGACTCCGAGATGAATTTCGGGGAATAATCCCATCCGCGGTTGCCAGAAAAGGCGCGAAATTTTTCCTCGGAAGCGAGTTGCTATCATTTTCGACTCTCGCCTTGCTGAGATTGCATCGAATTGATCAACATGTGAATTCAAAGCCGAGTGCGTGCCGCGTCCGGCGGCGGGAAAAAGCCACACCGGGTTGCGGTGGGTTTTCCAATGCTGGCGCAGCTCCTCGAGCGTTCGTTGTGGCAGAGGCACGTAGCGATCCTTGTTACTCTTGCCGCCTTCGATATGCACCACCATGCGAGAACTGTCGATGTTGGAGATCTTGAGATTGCAGCCCTCGAGCACTCGCAAGCCGCAGGTGTAGATGGTGAGCAGGCAGACGCGGTAGCGCTCGAAGCGGACACACTTGAGAGCGCGGCGGATTTCATCGGTGAACAGAATGATCGGTAGTCGATTTTCGCGATGCGGCCGGACCAGTTTGAGAGTTGTCCACTGCCGGCTCAGGGTTTTTTCGTGGAAGAACTTGATGCCGCAAATCGCGATGGTGCTTGCGGTGCGCGACCATTTCTTGACGTTTTTGACGTAGAGGAAATAATCGCGCAACTGTTCTTCGCTGATTTGATCCGGGGGTTTGTTGAAGTGCTCGGTGAAAACAAAAAGCCACATCCATCGCGGCGTGGCTTGATGATAAATTCTGCCCCGCGCAGCGGGGCTCCGTTCAACCCTGCGTGTTGCGGACGCTGCGCGCCGGGACGTTTTTTCAAATTGTACAGACAGCAAACTTTGACGGCTTCGCCGAGGTGTGTCGCAGAGCGCAGCGCCTCAGATACACGGCGTTATGGCCAAAACGCGGACGGTGAGTTCAAGATGAACAAGAGATCACAAAAGGAAAAAGCGGAGGTTCTGCTGTCTCTCCACAAGGGTGAAAACCTGCTGGTATTGCCGAACATCTGGGATCCAATCGGCGCGCGGATTCTTGCTACGAAAGGCTACCCAGCCATCGCGACCGCCAGCGCTGCTGTGTCAGCATCTCTGGGGTACCAGGATGGAGAGAAAATCAATCGCTCGACGCTGATTGATCTCCTTGGACGCATCGCGCGCAGTGTGGATGTTCCGGTAACCGCTGACATCGAAACCGGCTACGGCGAGTCTCTGTCTAAGCTGGAACTGACGGCACAGCAGGTAATCGAATCCGGCGTCGTCGGCGTCAACATTGAGGACAGCCTGGAGAAAGGTGGCGGCCTCCGCACTGTTGAGGAGCAGTGCCGGAGGATTTCAACTCTCAGACAGATTGCGAATCGCCGGGGCGTGCATCTCGTAATTAATGCCAGGATTGACAGCTTCGTTTCACCCCTGTTCACGGATGTACAGCGAGCGATGGAGGAAGCTGTGATGAGAGCGAGAGCTTACGCCGCAGCAGGAGCCGACTGCATCTATCCCATCGGTCCGGGAGATGAAGCAACAGTTCGCATGCTCCGGGAGCGGATTGAATCTCCGATCAACATCCTTGGTTCACCAACCGCCGCGCCACTTGCCGTATTGCAGGAGATCGGGATCAATCGAGTCAGTTTTGGTCCATTCGTATTCCGTTCGTGTCTGAGGAAGTTCGTGGACATAGTCGAAGGTTTACGCACCAATGGCGATTATGCCAACCTTAGTAACCCGATGTCGCGTGCGGAAGTCGACGAATATCTGCTCAGTGAGCATGAGTAGCCTCTGGCATAACTTTTCATGCTGCGCACGAAATCGTTAAGCGGCTTTGCTTCCTCATGAAAAGGAATCCATATGGCAATCAGAATAGACCCTGAAAATAATGAAACCCGCGCCCTGTTCGCTATGGCGAATTTTGGCGGACAGCACGTGCTGGAGATCGGGTCCGGCGATGGCCGCTTTACTTGGCGCTATGCAGACAAGGCCGAGCGCGTCACAGCCATCGAACCCGCCGCCAAGCAAATTGCATTGGCAAGCGAAAACCTGCCGAGCCAGTTACAGGACCGCATCGAATTGCACAACATCGCATTCGATGACTTCGCCTCCGCCAGCGCACCGGCGGCCTTCGACATCGTGATTCTGTCCTGGTCATTGTGCTGAATGGAATATGGGGGCATGGTTCATGCCCTTGAGGAAATTCACCGCCTGTTGAAACCTACTGGCACGCTAATCGACATCCACCCTGTGGCCGAGTCTTCGCCCATTGAGATACACCAGAGCGGAGAAATCAAACTGGTAGGCTATTTGTCGGTTCGCCAGTGGTGCATCGACTTCCGGCAGGCGGATAACGCACTGACCGAAATAGCGCAGCGCGGCCTGTTCGCCTTCGAGCGTGAGTGTGTGTTTGATTCATTGACGCATTACGCCTCGGCGGCAGAAATGTGCACGTCTCTGAAAGAATCCATCGATAAATTCGCCAGAGATGTTCAGTCGGCAAGCGAGGCAGTGCCGCATGTCGAGGCGCTGGCCGTGCGGGCTGAGGAACTGATGCGGGTTGCAGTCAGCGGGGCGGAGTTGATAGGGCGTGAGCGGGCTCACATCAGCCGCTTAAGGCCAACCTGATGATCAGGGCCGCCCAACACGGCATGCAGCCGACCCACTGCGCTCGCCGCAACGCGACTCGCTGGCGGGCGGCTGATGCCCACGTTAGCGTACTTTTTGGTTCCAAACCACTTCTATCCATCGAAAGCTGGAGTAGTGTGTGCGGTCTAAGTGTGAGCCTGGCAGATCGGCTGAGAGCACTGGCAACGGCAACGAATTTTTTAAAAACTATGCACATTAATATACTTTTGACAGAAGCGTGCGTAACTTATGCAGATCGTGCGCATTGGGATGCCATAGTCGACCTTTCCAATACTCCTGGGTTTGAGATGTTATACCCAAGAGTCTTTGTCTCTAATTCGACAGGACGGGATTTAGACAAACTGAGATATTTGCAAAATGAACTTTGGAGTAGAAACTTACGACCTATACTAGGGACAGATTGGGGCTATAATATGTATAGCGGAAATGGAGATTTGCCTGACCACACCAATGATGAGAATTACTCGATACAGGTAAATCGTGGCTGTTCATAAGCATCGTTAGGTTTCAACAACTTCCCGGCAGGAGGTATCGAAGCACATGAATACTAGGCTTCTAATGATCCTTAGCGCCGCATTCATGGCTGCACTCGGCGTGGGAATATCCTTTCTGCCGCAGGAGCTCCTGGTTCATGTAGGAGCACGACCGGAGGGAGCCCTCGTCCTGTTGATGCAAATGCTCGGCGCCTTGTATATGGGCTTCGCCATTCTGAATTGGACGGCTCGAGGCAACCTCACGGGAGGGATATATAGCCGTCCCGTGACTCTTGCGAACTTCTTCAACTTCGCCATTGGAGCTGTGGCATTTTTGAAGGCACTGTCTGTTCAGCACTTTGCGTTTGAGGTCGCGGCGATGGCTACGGTCTATTCGGTATTTGGAATCTGGTTTGGAGTCGTGCTCTTTACGAATCCGGCCAAGGTCGCCCGCGCATGAGATAGAAAATTTTATGCACGGTCGTAACTATCGTAGTTCATCAAGCTCAAAGGAAGCGTCGAAAATGAGGAACCGACTTTTATTTGCTTGCAGCGTGCTGTGCATGGCTTTGCTATCCTTTGGCTGGAGTTTTAATCAAAAATCCACTGATTCGAAATCCAAACAGAGAGCGAGCAGCTCATCGGACTGGCCGCAGTGGCTGGGGCCAAATCGCAACGGCATTTCTGCGGAGATCGGTCTGCTCAGAATCTGGCCGGCAAATGGCCCGAAAATTCTATGGCGAATTCCGCTCGGCGAAGGCTACTCAGGCGTTTCCATTTCTCAGGAACGCGTTTACACTATGTTTTCTCAGGGCGACGACGAGTTTGTCGTTTGCCTCGATGCCACCAGCGGAAAAGAATTCTGGCGCGCGCGTTCAGACTTAACTTTTAAGGATTCCAATGGCAATGGACCGCGCTCGACGCCTACGGTTCACAACGAAGTGGTTTACGCCCTGGGCGCACGCGGCAAGTTGTACGCGTTGCAAACCGACAGCGGCAAAATACTTTGGAGCCACGACTTAAAGAAAGAATTTAAAACCTCCGGCCCCACCCGGGATGGGGGATTCTCAACCTCGCCGCTCATTGAAGACAATCTGCTTCTCGTTGAGGTGGGCGGCGGCGAGAGCGATTCGTTTATTGCTTTCAACAAACAAAGTGGCGCTGTGGTCTGGAAAGTAGAATCCGACAACGCGGCCTTTGCCTCGCCGATTGCGATCACCGTAAACGGCGTTCGCCAAATCGTCTTTTTTTCCGCCACCGGCGCGGTTGCAATCTCCCCTGCCGACGGTAAAGTATTTTGGCGGCTGCCATGGAAAACCTTCGACAACGTGCATGCCGCGACTCCGCTGTTCATTCCTCC
Source organism: bacterium (assembly GCA_050732395.1). Lineage (GTDB taxonomy): Bacteria > Zhuqueibacterota > Zhuqueibacteria > Zhuqueibacterales > Zhuqueibacteraceae > JBIOXB01. The sequence continues at coordinate 26,551 of JBOHQX010000028.1, read as the reverse complement.
CGACAAAGTTTTTATTTCTTCCGGATACGACGTCGGCGCAACTTTGCTAAGAATAAAAGCCGGCAACGCGACCGCACGCATCGAAGAGATTTGGAAAAGTAAAGCGATGCAGAATATTTACACTTCTTCGATATTGAAAGGCGACTACTTGTATGGCTTTGATAAAGGCACGCTGAAATGCATTGAGGTGAATACTGGCGCAGAAAATTGGACGCAACGTGGCTTCGGCGTCGGCACGCTCATTTATGCTGACGGCCACTTGATCGTGCTCGGCGACAAGGGCAAGCTAGCGCTTGTTGAAGCCGCGCCAACCGGATACAAAGAAAAAGCCGTCGCCGAAATATTGGACGGTATGTGCATCACCGTTCCGGCGCTGGCCAGCGGCAAGTTGTACGTGCGCAACACGAAAGAGCTGGTGTGTCTTGATATGTTTGGGGAGTATTGATGGGCGTCAATAATCTTAGTTCTCCTTAGCCGGCTCGGGACGCTGCCGCGTCCAAACGTTTTTCGAATTGTGCAAGTCTCAGCCTTTTGTGGCTTCGACAAGGGGTGTCGCAGAGCGGCAGTGCCCGAGTAGCCAGCTAACCGGTGATATTAAGGTCTGCGCACCCGGCCGTATCTAAGAAGAAATACCGAGATGGAGTCGATATGCCAGATCACGAAGTTGAAACCTCACCACGATTTCTTGCACGAATCGGTGGCGTGCTCTACCTGATCATCATAGTCGCCGGCATCTTCGGTGAAGCGTTCGTCAGGGACAAGCTCATCGTCTCGGGCGATGCCACGGCCACGGCCAACAACATCAGGTCTTTTGAGTTGCTGTGGCGCGTCGGTATCGCTGGCAACCTCTTCCATCTGGCGTGCGCCGTAGCCTTGACACTGATCTTCTATGTATTGCTCAGGCCGGTCAGTAGAGATCTCGCTTTACTGGCGGCGTTCTTTGGTCTGGTATCGATCGGTCTCGAAGCCGCCAGCAAGCTGCAGCTCCTTGCGGCGTTGTTTGCATTGGGGAATGCGGAATACCTAAAGGCATTTGAACCTGAGCAGTTAAACGCGCTCGCGTATCTTTCGATCAAGTCGCATGCTCATGGCTTTGGCCTGAGTCTCATCTTTTTCGGATGTGTGTGCCTCGTTCTTGGGTATCTGATCTTCAGATCGGGCTATCTACCTAAGTTTCTGGGCGTTCTGATGCAGATCGCCGGCTTGAGCTACCTGACGAATAGCTTCGCGCTGCTTCTGGCTCCCGCATTCGCAGATCGGCTTTTCCCCGCCATTCTGGTTCCTGCCTTCATTGGGGAAGCATCACTCTGCCTTTGGCTCATCGCGAAGGGCGTGGACGTTGAGAAGTGGAAGGCACAAGCAAGCGCGGAACCGGTTCGCAGTGCGTGAGCCGGAGTCTAGGATTGAGCCCCGATCGGACGACATTGACAATCGGCCGCCGATTGACCTCGCGATGCGATGACTAACCAGTAGTTTTAGCCGACGCACCACGGCTCGGTTGACGTCGGTGGAGCGCGCACCTGAGCTTAGGATCCGATAGCGGCGAGCCGCGCATGAATTTCGGTTCGGTGACGGCTGCAACCCTTCGTCTTCGATCAAGCGCGCGCTCGCCGCGCCGCTTGGCCACACAAGTAACCGTAAATTGGCATTTTAAGGCCCGGTTTGGGCAAGCACTTGTATGATGCCCTTCAAGGCAGATCCTTTATCATCGGTGTTGCTAAGACTCGATTCAAAGATGCACCGGCAGAGATTGAAGTTTATAGAGGCGGTAGCAAGCGTGCATTGTATGTGACTGCAGTTGGTATCAGTGACGCTGATGCCAAGAGTTTTGTCCTGAGAATGCATGGTGGGCATAAATTACCAACGATTTTAAAAAGAGTGGATCAGCTCAGTAAACACTTTGTATAGCCCAACGCGATAAACCGCAACCAAAAAGAAAAGCGCACGCAAAGACGCAGAGGCGCAAAGAATACGCAGTTCGGACAGAGCAGCAGTGCCGTGAATTTCATGATTTGTTGAATTCGAAAGTGGTGCTCGTCCTGGACGCAGTGGTAGCTGCGCCGCAGCACACGCGCATCATTATGCCCACCCGGGGCAAATAGCGGCCGCACCATTACATCTGATTATCCAAGAGAGGAAAACATTATGACGTCACCAGCCCACGGAACAATTATCTCGCTCATGTTGGCGGTGCCAGATACGCCGGCGGCAGTTGACTGGTACAGGCAGGCGCTCAGCGCACGCGTGTTGTGGAGCCTGGGTTCAGTCGCTGGTTTGGAGATTAACGGCGCACCATTCTTCTTGCACCACCCGGTAAAGGACGGTTTCGATAGCCCGAAGGCGATAGGTACGACGACTGTGAGGGTGGAATTGTTCGTCGACGAACCGGACGAGGTCATCGCACGCGCCGTCGAAGCGGGCGCAACGGGAGGTGACATTAAAGACCACATCACGCCCTGGGGAACGCACCGGCAGGGTGGGTTCACGGATCCGTTCGGGCATATCTGGTTGGTCGGGGATAAGTCACCTTTGAGCCACTTATACGAATAGTCACACACTCTATGGTCCGAGCGCTTGGGCGTCATTGGCAATTGTTCTTGGAGCACTTGCTTGTTCTCGGGATAAAGGAAAGCTTGAAAAGAGCGGCAGCAAGAGGCAACAAGAAGTAGAGAACACTCGCTACCCTAGTTGTCTTTGTCAGATCCATCCTTAACCCGCGTGTCTGTCACGATCCAGTTTACTTCCCAAGTCTTGCCCCCGTCAGCCGAGAATGCCTGTTCAAAGCGGCAAGAATTGGGAGTAATGTGCGAGATCACAAATCGAACAAAGATGGCCCGGCCATTGAGTGTTTCCTGGCTGAAAAACTCGCCGCGCCCATTTTTGAAGTCACCGATCGTGGGCGGGCTCATGGTGCCACTATGGCTGCTGGCGAAATGAAGGCTCCACTGGTGGGATTGTGGATTGTATAGACGCAGACTCAAACCTTCGAAGTGACCGGCCGGGCCATCGGCCACGAGCTCTACTAGATTGGCGCGGCCATCCCAAACCTTGCGAACAACGGTAGTACCCTCGTATTCGACCCAGGTCGTGGATCCCGTTAGGGGTTGCAGGAGCCGCTTTAAGTGAGTTTTCCAAACGCCAATCTCGAAATCAAAATCGTGCTGCCCATCCCTTTCCATTGGAGCGTATGGAATGCTTGTTCCTGATGCGTCGGTCTTGTTCTGGCAGAGTCCTTGAAGGGGTTGCATGATAACAACCAAGCTGCATATCAGAAGGAAGGAAAGCAACAATGACTTTTTCATTTTTTTGACCTTTCCTTTTTAAGAATGTTTCTATAGCTTCTAGCTTCAACGATCATGGTTGACTTCTTCCGGCAGTGCGCAATGCGCTGATCTGCAACCTTTCAAGAAGGAATATAACCCAACCCATGAACTCGATCAAGAAGGCACCTGCAGGTAACGATATTCGCCAGCGGCGTCCCAATCCGGTCGGTGGATGCCCACTGACCGCCGCACTGGCAGCAATCGGTGGTAAATGGAAATTGATCATCGTGTACTGGCTGGCAGAATCACCGAAACATTTTGGGGCGCTGCGCAAGATCATGCCCGACATTTCACAGAAGGTTCTCACTCAGCAGCTTCGTGAGCTCATTGGTGACGGAATCGTGCGGCGACAACCAAAGGGCACAATTCCAGCGCCGGTTGAGTATTCGCTGACCGCCTATGGGCGATCATTGGTACCTTTAGTTGAAGCTATTCGTCTTTGGGGCAGGGAGCATATGGAGCATTTGGCATACAAAATGAATCGCGATACGCCCATATGAAGTGATCCCAAGAACGAGGAATTTTATCAAGTCGAATATCGCCTAGATGAAAAAGGCCAGCGCACGTACGAATTGGCGCGCAAAATGGCTTACGTCGTCGGCTCCGGGAATCACGCGCGAATTTTTATAACTGAAGAGAACGGCTTTCTGTACGAAATGCCGCTGACGTGGTACACGAAGAAACCGAACATAAAAAAACCACGCGGATGATTTAAAAATAACCGCGTGGCTTTTTGATCCTTGTGTAGTGAATCTCTGCTTTTTGGGGGGCAAAGTTCTCGCTTGTCACCAACTGCACCTGCTCTTCTGATCACTTACGCCATGCACTCTGCCCTCTGCGCTCCGCTCATTTCGCCATCAACATCTTCCTCACCGCACGATAGTCGCCGGAAACGATCTGATATAAATACATTCCCGTCGACACCGTTTGCCCGAAATGATCTTTGCCGTTCCACGAAATATTGTGCGTGCCTGGCGGCATCACCCCGTCAACCAGTGTGCGTATGAGCTGCCCTTGCACGTCGAAGATGCGCAAGGTGACGGGTGCGGTCCATCCCGCCGGCACCTGGAAGCTGATCATGGTCTCGGGGTTGAACGGATTGGGAAAATTTAGACCGAGCACGAAAGTTGTGGGTAACGCCGCCTCGTCTGCCTCACGCGCGTCGACGCCGGTGATTGCGCCGTCCGGCACCAGAATGTCGGAGAACAGCAGCTCGGCAGTGCTGCCTGCCGGCCCCGAACACACAATATCCACGTAGTTTTCACCATTGCGCATGAACGGCGACAAATTGATGCTGCGCAGGCCATGAGCCGGCATGTAGTGCAGACTGCCCTCGCTGCTGATAAGGTTGGAATGCGCCTCCAACGTCACGCCCTGCCCGTTGATCAGGAATCGAATTCTCTTGAGGCCGTCATTCTTCACGAACAGATAGCGATCGGTCTCGAGCAGATCGAAAGAAAGGTCGTAAACGCCGCGCACGGCCGTAATCTTGACATAAACCGGATCAACGATGCTTTCACAACCCGCACGATTGGTAACTCGGAACGTGAAGCTGGAGCGCTTGTTGAGATCGATTTTGTCGCTGCTGAAGGTGACGCGCTTGTCGCCCATGGTGAACGCGTCGATGGTGACCACGCGATTGGTCGCTTCGATAATCTCCACTTTGACAATGCCGCTCTCCGGATCGAGCAACTCGCCTGTGATGATGGGAAGATTGTCAAAATTGAGCGTCGCAGTTGCCGGCGTCGGATCGGAGAACACGACCACCGTATCGCGCGCCGTGACCGAGCAACCCCGGCTGTCCGTAGTCGTGCAAGCGGCGATAATATTGTTGTACCCTGACACCAAATTGACCGTCCCGCCAAAAACACTGCCGCTGGAGTCGGCAGGATTGCCGTTGATCGTGCACACGCTCGTGAAGGGCGGAACGCCGCCGGTGCGTGTAATGGTGCCGGTAACACTGATCGAGCTCGCACAAATGAAAACGCTGTCCGCCGGCGCACTGATGGCGAGCTGGCTTCTCATGATATTCGCGGTCACCGTGACGGTGTCGAAAGAAGTGCACGTCGCACCCAGTGCATCCGTGAACGTGCACCTGGCGACAAGCATGTTGGCGCCGTTCACCAACGGCACCTTCACGCAAGAATCGTTCACCGCAACGCCATTCACTTGGCAAACGGACGTCAACGGTGCCATACCGCCCAATGCTCCCGCTCTGAGGCAAACGAACGCGGTGTCACCGCAAATCAGACTGCCGTTGCTTGGGGCTGTAATCTCCACGTTGCAGACGAGGCCGGGCGCAACGTCTGCAACCGTCAAATTGAAAGCATCGGAATCGGTTAAGTTGGGCGCGCCGTTGTCGGTGACCCTGATGGTGACGTTGGGGTAATTTCCAGCATCGTTGAAGCCCGGGGCAATTCGCAAGCTGGCTGTGCCGTTGCGATTGTCCGTCAGTTGGCAGAAGGTCGGCAGATTCTGTGCGCTGAATCTCAAACTATCGCCATCGGGATCGGTCGCGCTTATGTTATTCAATACGATGGCGCCGCCTTCATTTATCTGCAGCGAGTCAAAAGTAAACCTCTCGAGCACCGGCGCACGGTTCACGTTCCGCACCGTTAGCGTGAACGTGCGCGTGGCGGTGAGCGGCGGTGTGCTATTGTCGGTGGCGCGCACTTCAATATTGGGATAAACGCCAGCGTGCTCGAATCCCGTCACGAAGCGAATCACGCCCGTGCCGTTGTGATTGTCAGTTAATGTGCCGAAGCCTGGCAAATTGCTCACCGCGAGAATGATATCGTCGCCATCCGGATCTCTCGCCACCACCGGCACTTCCAGTGTGTCGTCCTCGTTCATGGTTTGATTCGGTATGAGATCGAGGACCGGGGGATTCTCGGCTGGATTGACGATCAGATTGAATAACGCCGTATCCGACCGTGCCGGCGAGCCGTTGTCGGTGGCCACCACACCGAGCCTCGGATATGTGCCCGCTGTGCCGAGGGTGGGTGCGATGGAGATCTGGCCGCTGCCATTGCCATTATCGGTCAATTGCACAAAAGCCGGAAAGTTGAGCGCCGTGAGCCGGAGACTATTGCCATCCGGGTCGCTGGCTTGTACCGGAACGTTACGGGTGGTGCCTTCTGTCACGGTTTGATTCGCGATCGGCTCGATTACTGGCGGGAGGTTGCTTTCCCTCACTCTGATGACGCGCGGGTTGATGCGCAGGAGCGGGAGCAGATCGCGGATGAGGGAATTGATCAGCTCGGAAAAGCTCAATTCGAGCTGAGTCGTCGCGTTTGCCGCGCCAATCACGCGATAACGCACGGTGAGAAGTGTGTATAAACCAGGGTCGACGCCACCGGCATTGAATGCACTCCAATCGATTCTGCCGCTGGCCGCCATGTCGGTGTTGATATTGGGCAAATTCCAAGGCGGCAAGCCGGGAAAGACTTGCAGGAATTGCAGCACGCCGGGATCCCACCTGAAGCGGCCCTGGTAGGCCATCAAGCGGTGGTCGGGCGGCACCAGATTCCTGGTGTCAATGGTAATGGCAATTTGGATGGTATCGCCTTGCGCCGGTTCGGGATTGTCTGGCACGGCGTCCGCGATGACTTCCTGTGCTCTCTCCCGCTCGGTCACCACAGGTTGAATTTGCGCCTGCGCCGAGGGCATGAGAAAGATCATCAAAGCGCTACCGAGGGCCAGCGCGCCTTTTGCTTTCAAGGTCCTAAGCATGGTCATGAGGCACTCCCCTGACGGATAGTTCGTAGCAATTGATCAAGTCCTTTGTTCCTGCTGTGAAAGTCTACAATTTGAGCTCCGCGTCGAGCCCGATGACGTAATCCAGGCTCAAATCATCGAATGGCGCGCGAAACATCAGACTGGGCGTGAATTTTCCAAAATTGTACTTCGTGCGAAAAGTCATTTGATGCACGGCGCTTTCGCGGAAATTGCCGCCGGAGGTGGGCCACACGCGCCCATTGAATGCCGCGCCCAAATTGAACTTGCCCGGTACCCACCAGCCTTCGGCCCCATACAAAACGTGCATTTCAAAACTATTCTGCTTGAGCTTGTTGAAGATTTCTTGAGCAAAATCATTGTCGGTGACTTTCGTATCCGTCACCACGTTTAAGGTCGCGCCGGCGTAGGGCCGGATATTGAATTTGGAAATATCGATCTTGCTGCGCACCATGCCTGCCAGAGGTACGAGATCGGCAATAAAAGCTTCCTGTCGATCGAAATCTGCAATCACGCCGACAAAGCCGGCAAAACTACCTTCTTTGGCCAGCGGCAGCCGCAGCGATAGTTCGATATCAAGCCGTTCGTGTTTGAAGCGCAACCCCACGGCCGGGTTACCAATGGTTTCATCTTCCGTCGGTACGCTCCCACCTTCCAGTTTGCCCATGGCGAAAGGAAGCTGCGCCACCAGATTTAGCTTGCCCCACACCGGCAAGTCCACAGTAATAAACCAAGCCGTCGTAAAAGTCGAAGGCTCAGCGTCACCGAATTTGAACTGTGGCTTCAAGACCTCGAGTTTGAGAGTTTGCGCCAACGCCATTATCGGCGACATGAGGCAGAGCATGATGATACGCCAACGGATCTTCATAGGCACCCTCCTTGAGAATTGAATCACACAGCAACACGCAAGCTGCGGCGGGCGACGCAGGAGCAACACGAACTGGTGGAAAGCGCTGCGTTGGTGCGGCGACCCGGGGTCAGGGATGATAGTATGCGTTAAAGCACCTATGAGTCTAATGGTTTTAGCGCAATAGTCAAGAAAATTTTATCGCAATACGATTCGTACCAGGCGCAAAATGCGAGAGACTTGGGTTGCACACTTTAAGGTGGAGTCTTGGTTTCGAATGGGAGGTAAGGAATATGGACGAGGTGATAAAATCTGTGTATATGTGGCGTACACAATCAGATTAAGCGCTTACAATTTCACTGTGCCCAATAATCATGGTGCCGGACTACGAAGAAGTACGGTGCAAGTCCGGGAATGCGGAAAGGATTTACCGACCATGAGACCCGCAAGCTAATGCAGAAAGATTATAAAAAATAAATATTTGGATGGTGAACAGGAGGAGTATAAATGCAGAGATTAAAAAAATGGCTATCAGCGAGCGCCGCCATACTGCGCTGATAGCCGTCAGCCGCTCAAGATCTCCGTACCGGCAGATCGAACAGCTTTTGATACTATAAACGCCAAATTACATTCCAGGTTCCCGAGGCTGCAAAAAATTTTCAAGAATTTTAATCGGCGTATCTTCATGTTTTTTGAAGGAAAAAGCGCTTGCTTCAAAGACATTTTCAAATTTATATTAGCCCAAGTACCGGAGGAATCTAGGACAAGGATTGATAGATAACCGGATTTCATAACTCCATCAATCCAGTAATCCAGCAATCCAATATTCGGAAACTTCATTACTCCATATGCCTGTGCTGATGAATCGCATTTATTTAGATTATTGTGCCACTACTCCGCTTGCGCCGGAAGTTTTTTCGGCGATGCATCCTTATTTAATGGAGAGCTTTGGCAATGCTTCGAGCATCCATGGTTTCGGCCGCGATGCAAAGGTCGCGCTGGAGGCCGGTCGCGAGACAGTGGCGAAATCTCTCGGCGCCTTACCGCAGGAAATCGTTTTCACCAGTGGCGGTACAGAGGCGAACAATTTTGCATTGTTCGGTGCCGCCAACACCTTCGCCGAGCCCAGGCATATCATCACCAGCCGCATCGAGCATCCCTGCGTGCTGAGCTCGTGCAAGGCGCTCGAGCAGCGTGGCTGGAAGCTTACTTACATCGAGCCGGAAGCGACGGGTATGATCACTGCCGAGGCCGTTGCCCGTGCGCTACGGCCTGAAACGGCCTTGATCTCCATCATGCATGCGAACAATGAAGTCGGCACGATCAATCCTATCCGCGAAATTGCGGTGCTCGCAGCCGAACGGCATATTCTTTTCCATACCGATGCGGTGCAAAGTCTTGGTAAGATTCCGATGGACGTGCGCGAGCTGCCGGTTTCACTGCTGACACTTTCCGGCCATAAGATTTATGGCCCCAAAGGCGTGGGCGCATTGTTCATTCGCCGCGGTGTGAGAATTCAATCGCTGTTGTACGGCGGCAAGCAAGAGCGCGACCGGCGGCCGGGAACGGAAAATGTGGCCGCCATTGTGGGGCTGGCGAGGGCGCTAGAGTTGCGGCACCAGGAGAGAGATCACGAAGCTGCACGTTTGTTCGAGCTTTCTCAAAACTTTGCCTTGCGTGTGCGCGAGCTCTACCCGGCTGCAACGTTGAACAGCCATCCGCAACAGCGCGTGCCGGGTATTGTCAATCTTTCCTTTCCCGGATTTGACAGCCTGTCGATGGTCATGAGTCTGGATTTGCAGGGCATCGCGGTGAGCAATGGCTCTGCGTGCAGCGCGGGCAGTGTCGAGCCCAGCCATGTGTTGCGTGCGATGAAGCTGGGCGCGGCGCGCGAAAATTCGGCCATTCGTTTCAGCCTGGGAAGAAACACGACGGCAGCAGAAATCGACACGGCCCTGGCTGCGCTGGAGAAAATTCTGGCCAGAAAAACACGCGGGCGAAAATTGCAAAACCTCGAGCCAGCGGCAGATGTATAAGAAGGAAACAAAAACAGAATCAAACTTTGAAAGTTCATAAGCCCCCACGGATTGAGGAATCCCACAGATGATCGCTTTATCTGTGGGATTCCTCAATCCGTGGGCAAGATTTGAAGCTGCACGAGGTGCTTCAGCTTGCAGCGCGAAAAGGGGCCATAGGTGGCTTGTCAGAAAAGCTGGCATAGTCCGTAACAGGCATATTTCAAAATGAACTCTACTCATCAGCTCTCCTTAAATGCAAAAATCGCCCCTGGCGCAGGCGCGACGGCCGTCGTCGCGATGAGCGGCGGTGTCGATAGCTCGGTCGCGGCGGCGTTGTTGCACGAGCACGGCTATCGCGTGATTGGTATCACGCTGAACTTGTGGGACTATCACGCCAGCGGCGGCAATGTGAATTTCGAAAGCGGCTGCTGTTCGATCGACACCATGGCCGATGCGCGTGCGGTATGCCACAAGCTTGGCGTGCCGCACTACGTCAGTGACTTCCGTGAGATTTTCGAGCGCAGCGTGCAGCAGAATTTTGTTTCGGAGTATTTTTCCGGCCGCACGCCCAATCCCTGTGTACGTTGCAACACCTTTATCAAGTGGGGAGCAATGTTGCAACAGGCGGAAGATATTGGCGCGGATTTTCTCGCCACCGGCCATTATGGCCGTGTGCGCTTGAATGATCGCACGGGTCGCTGGGAGCTTTGGCGGGCAGTGGATCAGGGCAAAGATCAGAGCTACGCACTCTGGGGCTTGCGGCAGGAGGCGCTAGCACACACGATTTTTCCGCTCGGCGAATTGACCAAGCCCGAAGTACGCGAGATCGCGCGCAGACTGGGATTGAAGACCGCGGAGAAAAAGGAAAGCCAGGAGATTTGCTTCATTCCCGACAATGACTATCGCCGTTATTTACGCGAGCGCGCGCCGGCGCAGGTGGAAGCATTGGGCGCGGGTGAGTTTCTTGACGTGGAAGGCAATGTGTTGGGCACCCATGAAGGCATTCCTTTTTATACCGTGGGCCAGCGTAAAGGTTTGGGATTGGCCGTAGGCCGCCCCATTTTCATCACGCAAATCGAGGCCGATACCAATACGATCACGCTGGGCTCGCGTGAGGATTTATTGCAGCGCGAATTCCTCGCGACTTCTATAAATTGGGTATCGGAATACCTGCCCACCGATGGCCGCGAAGTGATCTGCAAGATTCGCTATCGCGACCCCGGAGCTTCGGCTCGTTTGTACGAGGACGCAGAACATCGCGTGCGCGTGTTTTTCGATGAACCGCAGCGCGCGATCACGCCCGGGCAGTCTGCCGTTTTTTACGACGGCGATCGCGTCCTCGGGGGTGGGGTGATTGATTGATCTCGTGGTGGCGTGACTTGAACCATCAAGATGAGCGTCGCCCCATGGGATTTAGAGGTGAATGAAAAGTACAAAATTGTGGCTGGCCAGCCACTTAAAGTTGTCGAAGTAGTGAACGTTCCGCCGCTGCGATAGTGTTTTTAGAGCCTCAAATGGCGAAGCTGAAAAGTTTAGCACGTCAGTAAATCAAGCGCCGCCTGAATTTCACTCGCCGTGTGCGCATCTCCCGCCGTGCGCGCCGCCTTCATTCCTGCTTGATAAATGGCAATCGCCGCAGTTTGGCGATTCAGATTTTCCAAAAGCTGTGCATATTGATAGTACGTGGCCACGTATTGCGGATGCTCATTGACCAGCATTTGAAAATGATGAATGGCCTCTTCATTGAGCTTGAGCTTCACGCATTCCAGAGCCAAAAGATAGCGCGTGAACGCGTCGTGGGGATTTGCTTCGAAGCTTTTCTTCAATTTCTCCAGCCGCGAACCGTCCATTTTCATTCTCCCGACTAAACTGACAAAGTCAAGCCAGCCTCTTAATCAAACACCTCTAAATCTGTGCAATCAACTTAACACCACAACGTTAAGTCAAGGCCACCACCAGGCATGTCATGCTGAAAGCATCTTGCCAAGCGCTGGGCGCAAGGCCGAAATGCACTGTGATTCTGCATCAAGGGAAGATTCTTACAAATGACCGAGCTGGTTTTTGTGCAAACACGCGAACTTAACGTTGTAGTATTAATAAAGCAAGTCCCAAATGTCTCCGCATTTTGATCTTGGTTCGCAAACAAATTTTTCTATCTTTGCCTGCATTGTCCGTGCGGCAAGTTTAGGACCGGAGAGGAGAAGAAGATTGGCCCATAGAATTCACTTGCGTCGCATTGGCGCCGCCATATTGCTCGCCGGCGCCGGGTTGGCTCACAGTCAGAATTTTTCAGCACAGGAACGCTTACAAGGCTATGCCCTGAGAGGCGACACCGCGTTTTTTGTTTTCGACGCAAAAGTTTATCGCGTCCAACCCCAACGCGTGTTGCTGGAGGGGGAGATGCGTGGTTGGAATCATGACATGGAAGATGCGGCGTGGCAACTGCAACGCAACCTCGGCACTGCCGATCTTTGGTCACTGGACATTCCGAATGCCGAGTTTACGAAAATCAAACCGCAATCGGCATTTAAATATCGCATCGACGACGGCGCGTGGCTGGACGTTCCCGCGCAAGCCCCCAATCAGAAAGGTGGCAACTTGATTTTCGCGCATGAGGTGGTGCCCTTGCGCATTACAGCAGAACTGGTGGATCCATATTATGTGCGCGCGATGATTACCGGCGCGGCTGGTGAATTGTCGCTCAAACCTTCGGATTATCGTTTAACGCTCGCGGAGGGCACGGAGATTCCGGTCGCCGCCGTGCTGCGAGTCACGCCGAAAGAATTGCATTTACACCCGGCTTTCGCGCTCGCGCTGGCGCGTGTGCATTTTCTCGAAGTTGTACCCATGCAAAAGAAAGTTGTCGTGTCGCTTAACGGCTATTTTCGCCACTTGTATTCCGACAAGGAATTGGGCGCCAATTTTGATCGTGCGAAAAATCAAACCGGCTTCCGGGTGTTCTCACCCCGCGCCACAGCGGTGCGGCTCTACCTTTATGACACACCCGATTCTGCACTGCTGCAAACGGTCGAAATGAAAAAAGACGAGTGCGGCGTGTGGGAGGCCTTTCTGCCCGGTAATCTGGAAGGCAGATATTATGATTTCACCGTGCACGGCGCGAACGATCCGGGAAACTACTTTTATGAGCAACGGCCCGTGCATGTGAAAGATCCTTATGCGCGTGTGAATGTCGATGCGCAAGGCCGCAGCCGCGTATGGCCGCGCGTCAAACCACCCATGCCGTTGCCCGGTGGCCGGCCGCATATGAAAGATTTGATTGCATATGAAGTGCATGTGCAAGATTTTACCACGGCCCAGGCCGGCCTGGCCGATAGCAAAAGAGGCACCTTCGCCGGCATGGTCGAGTCGGGCTTGCGCAACGCCAAGGGCGAAAAAATCGGCTTCGACCATCTCGTCGATCTGGGCGTCAACGCGGTGCATCTTCTGCCGGTGCAGGAATTCATGCATTATCCGGAGGGAGAATGGCAGGAGGCGTTTCTGCAAGATCCCTATATGATCGCACGCGGCATTAACGAAGAGAATTATCAATGGGGCTATCGCATCTCCAATTTCTTCGCGCTGGAGAATCGCTATCGCGTAAAGGGCACGGAGCATGGAGCGCAGAATGAACAATTCCGCGACATGGTCGGCGCATTTCACCAAAAAGGCCTCGCAGTGATTTTGGATTTCGTGTTCAATCACACCGCGGAAAATATCGACGGGCGCGACTACGTGTTCAATTTCAAGGCGTTCGACGCGCAATACTACTATCGCACCGATGAAAACCTGAAGTTGCTCGGCGTATTCGGCAATGAAACCAAGTCTGAAGAACGTCCCATGGTGCAGCGCTGGATTATCGAACAGTGCAAGTTTTTCGTCGAGGAATACGGCGTCGACGGCTTTCGCATTGATCTGGCGGGATTGACCGATAAACAAACCCTCCTGGCCCTGCGGCAGGTGCTCGGACCGAATATTATTCTCTACGGCGAGCCGTGGATCGATTCCAGCGATCCCAATTTTCAAGCGAACCCGGATTGGGACTGGTACAAAATCGACGCACCGATCACCTACTTTGATGACGACTTTCGCAACGCCATCCACGGCCCGCCCAGCGATCCCAAAAACAAACTAACCGATCGTGGCTATGCCGGCGGCAATCGTGATCGCGAAAACGCCAAACTCGCCGTTGCCGCTGGTTTTGAAAGCGAGCACACCCCGCTCAGTGGCATAAATTACATGGACATTCACGACAACTGGGCCATGGCCGACCGCTTTGCCAGACACGATTGGGATGGCCGCAAGGGCGTGGATGAAGGCCCGTTCAAAATTGCGGCGGCGATGTTTTTCACAGCGCTCGGCCCACTCGTCATCCACGGAGGCACGGAAATCATGCGCAGCAAAGCTTCCGCGCCACTGGAAGAGCCGTCGGTGGTGAAAAGACTGCGCAGCGGCCAAATTCGTATTCACGGGATGCGTGACAGCTACAATCTGCGCAAGGCAAATGAATTCGAATGGTCGAACAAAGGCAAACGCCGCGGCGAAGATAATGGCGCCATTCAAAACGACTATGACAGCATGTACAAATACTGGCGCGGCCTGATCTCATTGCGCAGGAGTGACGCGGGTGAAGCTTGTCGCGTGTCGGAGAAGCCGGCCGCGGGTTATGTACAGTGGTTTGAGCCGCAAAACATTGCATTGTTGGGATATATGATCGGCGAAAGGCTGTTGGTTCTGGTCAATACCGATACAGTGGATGGGGTTTTTGAAAGGGTGCGCCTGCCGGCGAATTCGCAGTGGAAGCTGGTGGGTGATGCCGAAAGCGTTGAGCCGTCAAAGGGTCTCTCGGGTAAGAGTGACAGCATACTGCTCGCGGCGAAAGCTCTGGCTTTACAGGTGCCGGCGCAGAGTGTGAAGATTTGGAGGAGGGAGAAGTAGGAACTGCTGGGCACTCAAAAGGCTAGGCGCTTCGAGAACCAAATATAGAAAAAAATTCTAAAGGCTTTTTTGTAGCCAACGGATGCAAAAACGACCAACGGAAAACAAAATCCGTTGGTCGCTCTTCCATCCGTTGGCGATTTTTTAGTGTGGTGCTGCCCAAAAGGGCTTCGGGTATAGGCCCGCAAGGGCCCTTCAGGGGCTTGTCCGAAAATCCGAGTTAGGCGTTTAAAGCATCAAACATAGAATAAAACTCTGAAAGATTACACACGGATCAAAAACTCACGCGGATTGAAAGCTTTTTCCGTGTGCGTTTTTGATCCGTGTGTGCTGCCCGAAGGGCTTCTGTTTTCAGTCTGTCTGAAAAGCAGAGGTAGATTATAAGAAACCTAGAACACGCAATATAAGGCGAAAAAGACGGCAAAGCAAAATCTGCCATCGGTGCTTGACGGCAGCGCCCTCGGCGAGGTGTTTGATTTCATTCTCGGCTTCTTGTTCAGTCAATTGCAGGGATCGTATGTTTATGTTTGTCGCGTCCTTTATCCATGCTGCGATGGTCGAATCTAGAATCCTCTTGTCAATCCGTTTGGGTTCGCCATATAGAGTTCTCGGTGTTGGCGGAAATGAATTTGATTGAACTTTAAAGTGTGCGCCATACATCAAAAATATACCATGAGGACATGCCTTGAGCTTGAAATGCAAATCGAAGAGCTTTTTGCTTTTCCAGCCCGCGTGTTTTATGAAGACTGTTATTGATGAAAAACTGGGTCGAATTTCAATCTTATAGAGAGTCTCCTTTTCAAATCTTTCCTTGACTAAAGCGATAACGGGCGATATGTCTTCACGCAGCGATTTAGAATAGCAATGCTCATAATCCCTGCGCTCATCGCGTCTTCTCTTTTCTTGCTTTTGTTCTTTGTACCACGCGGATCTTATCATGCGTTTGCTTAAATCATTATGGAAAGGTGCTCTTTGTTTCCTAGAATACTAGACATATTTGGCTATTGGAAGAGATTGTATGCTCAATTCTGCGGTTTGTCCCAACCATTCAATAATCTTGTTTTCGTCAATTATGTCCCGGTCGACGCGTTTGCGGTTCGAAGATAGGATAGTGGGAATGGGAAAAGGGGACTGAGCCTGTACAACAGCTTCATACGATAAGAAGATTCCCTCGTGGCTAGCTTCGAGTTTGAAGCGCACGTCAAATAGGTTGGCGCACTTCCAGCTTGGATGGCGAATATGAACTTCTACGAACGAGGAAGACTGTTTGACTTCAACGAGGTACCGAGTTCTATTCTTGATTCTTTCCAATGCCAATTCGAGCCGTCGTGATATTTCGTAACGCAAAATCCTTTCATAGTGACGCTGGTGTGCCGCGCGTCTAATGGCTTCTTCCTTGTCTCGCACTGCCTTTTTGAACCAGTCCGGGTTGTGCATGGCGCTTGGCCTATTTCTCGTAAATCTCAAAGAATCAATGAGTATGGGTTTGGGCTTGGTGATCAAAGGCATGAGTTATACGGCTTCTCTTCCACTATAATATGAACAAAAGCAAACGCGTGCGCACGGTCATCACCAAATCTTCGCGCCGACTGACCTCCGCAAATGCCGCGGTTTTCAGTACGGATGATGATAGCGTTGGCCCGTTTTTGCAAACTAAGGATAGAAGTGCATTGTGAACAGATGATGACTTCATTCAGGAGGTAAGTATGCGAAAGAAGTTGATCTTGGCGGCGGTATGCACAGGCGTGATTGGTCTGCTCGACGCGCGTGCACAACAACCTGCACCGCCGATTGATCACACCCCCCTGGCGCGGCCTCGGCCGGCTGGGGTGTTCCAAACGAACGATGTACAGAAATTGCTGCGTATGATCTCCGACAGCGTCCAACACGCCGGCTACAAAGTCAACAGCTTCGACGTGCGCGAAGCTGCGCTCGAAGCCACCAAGCCCGATGACGCGCAGTCGAAAAACTATGACAAAGTCATCATCTGGCTCGAAAGAGACGTTCAAGAGCCTGCGAAGTTTGTCAAACTCTATATGCTGTATGGGCGATACGAATACCTCTTGGCGCAAAGAAGGGATGTTTATCGCATTCAGATCGACCAGACGTTCGAGCAGGCGCGTGTGGGAAAATTGAAAGAGTCTCTTCTCATGCTCAGAATGGAATAGGAGGACTACATGACCATCCAAAATGTGCGCTCATTCTTAGCCCTCAGTGTGGTCGGCGTTTTTATGCTGATTACCGGCTTCATGGCCATTTATCCTTTGGTCAGCGAGACCCAGGTGTCTCTGAACGATTATGCCGATTTCTTTGCCAAAACCGCCAGCGTTTACACCGGCATTATCGGTGTGATCATTGGGTATTATTTCGGCAGGAGTGTCGAAACCCCCAAAAAGAATGAAGAGAAGCCCGGCCAGTCGGAATAGTGCCCATTGGCGTGATTTCACCAACCAGGCTCTTGCATTTGCGCCGGCAAATTCGCATATTGTGCTCGAGGTTTCACGGAGAGTCTCGAGCTTGACAAATTGTGCAGATGAACCGGGTAGAGAGAATCGCGAGCGTGTCGCATGATCTTCCGTTATTCCGAATGGCGTGACGAACAAAACAAAAGCCGCTTGACGTTTGAAGATTTGATGAAGCTTTTCAGCCAGTTGCTGTTGCGCACCGACGGCGACGTCGGCCAGGCGTTGCAGTGGCTGACGCAGTTGGACAAAAGGCATCGTCTGTTTGATGAAACCCCCGGCAAAGGATTGGGTGATTTCATCGAGTGGATGAGGCAGCAAGGCTATATTGACGACGAGAAAGGCAAATATCGCCTGACGCAGAAGGGCGGCAAGCGCATCCGCCAGGACTCGCTGGATCACGTTTTTTCGTCATTGCGCAAAAGCTCCATCACCGGGCAGCATGCGATTCCGCAGTCCGGGCAGGGCATCGAGCGTTTGTCGGAAACCAAGCGCTTCCGCTTCGGCGACGCGCCCACGAATCTCGATTTCACCACCACCATCAATAACGCCATCAAGCGCAACGGCCTCGACGAAATCAAGATCACCGAAGACGATCTGGAAGTTTATGAAACCGAGCATCTCACGACTTGCGCCACGGTGTTGATGATCGACATTAGCCACAGCATGGTCTTGTACGGCGAAGATCGCATCACACCGGCCAAGAATGTGGCGCTCGCGCTCTCGGAATTGATCTTGACCAAATATCCAAAAGACAGCTTGCACGTGGTGTTGTTCGGCGACGACGCCGTGGAAGTGAAAGTATCGGATATCCCTTTTGTCACGGTCGGGCCGTTTCACACCAACACCAAAGCCGGTCTGCAATTGGCGCGAAATATTTTGAAGCGCAAGCGCAACGTCAACAAGCAGGTGTTCATGGTCACGGACGGCAAGCCTTCCGCGATTTTCGAATATGGGCGCATTTACAAAAACCCCTATGGCCTGGACCGCAAAATCGTCAACAAGACATTGGACGAAGCCATCATGTGCCGCCGCGAGAAAATCGCGATCACGACCTTCATGATCGCCGACGATCCCGGGCTGGTGGATTTCGTGAATCAAATGACGAAAGCCAACCACGGCCGTGCTTACTTTTCTTCGTTGAATAAGCTGGGCGAGTACGTGTTCGTCGATTATATTCGGAATCGCAGGCGGCACGTGCATTGAGGGCTGCCGAACTACTTTTGAATCTAACCTGAAAGCAAGCTGATGAAATGACACCATATCAATTTACAGTTGTCATTGAACCCGATGAAGATGGTTTTCATGCTTATGTTCCGAGTTTGCCTGGATGCCATACTTTCGGAAAATCGATTGATGAAGCTCGTGAAAGCATTGTCGAAGCAATGGAGCTTCATGTTGAGAGCATGCTTGAAGATGGCGAGCCTATTCCGGTCGAGCGTGAGCCTCTATTTATTACTCGTCTCTCTGTGGCCATTGCCGCATGAGTGAAAAACTCCCGCGTATTGATTGCCAGCAGCTGATTCGTGTCCTTGAACGAGCTGGATTTAAAAAGAAGCGACAAAAAGGAAGCCATTTGCATATGTGGCGAGAATCAGACAAGAAGCGGGTCACAGTTCCCGTTCATCCGGGTAAGGACATGCCGACCGGCACGTTGCGAAGCATTCTCCGTGATGCTGAAATCAGCATTGATAAATTTCGAGAACTACTTTTGACTTGAGTGATAATGAAATCCCTTCTTGAACTCCGCACCGTCGGACAACTACGCGCCGCTGATTATAAGATTCTTTCCATCAAGGACGAAGTCCGCAATAATCTGATTGCGAAGCTACGTAAGAAGGAGCGTATTTTTGCCGGCATCGTCGGGTATGACGAATCGGTCATTCCTGAATTGTGCAACGCGGTTCTGTCCCGGCACGACATTATTTTGCTGGGATTGCGCGGCCAGGCGAAAAGTCGCATCCTGCGTTCCTTGCCCAATTTGCTGGACGAGCATGTTCCAATTCTCAAAGGCAGCGAGATCAACGACAATCCCTTCGCGCCGGTGTCGAAATACGGCGTGGATCTGCTACGCGAATTCGGCGACAACGCCGAGATCGAGTGGGTCGAGCGCGACCGGCGTTACGGCGAGAAGCTTGCAACGCCGGACGTCACCATCGCGGATTTGATCGGTGACATCGACCCGATCAAGGCCGCCGCGCAGCGTTTGCATTATGCGCACGAGGGCATCATTCACTTCGGTATCATTCCACGCGTGAACCGCGGCATCTTTGCCATCAACGAATTGCCCGACCTGCAGCCGCGCATCCAGGTGGGCTTGTTCAACATCATGCAGGAAAAAGACATTCAGATTCGCGGCTTTCCGGTGCGCATTCCGTTGGATGTGATGATCGTTTATTCTGCCAATCCCGAAGACTACACCAATCGTGGCAACCTGATTACACCGCTGAAAGACCGCATCGGCTCGCAGATTCACACGCATTATCCGCGTACGATCGAGGCCGGTATGCAAATCACGGCGCAAGAGGCGTGGGTGAGGCGGGACGGCATGCCGGTGCACGTTGCACCGCTGTTGCGTATGATCATCGAGCAGCTCGCGGTCGAGGCGCGGCGGAGCGAGTTTGTCGATCAAAAAAGCGGCGTGTCGGCGCGCCTGACCATCAGTATGCTCGAAAACGTGGTGAGCAACGCGGAAAGACGGAATTATGCGACCGGTGATCATGAGCTGGTGGCGCGCATTTGCGATCTTTACGCCGCCTTGCCGGCCGTGACCGGCAAGATCGAGCTGGTCTACGAAGGCGAGCAGGAAGGCATTCTCAATGTCGCCAAGGGCTTGCTCGGCAAGGCGATCAAACACGTTTTTTTGGGTTATTTCCCCGAGCCGTACGCGGCGATGAAAAAGGGAGAAACCCTGTATCGCAAGGTGACGGGTTTTTTCAAGAACGGCCGCACGATTGATCTTTCGGACGCGCTGTCGCAACAAGAGTACTTCCGCATTTTGCAGTCCATCGAAGGCTTACGCGAGCTCACCATACAATTCTTGCCGGGCGCGAAGGAATTGAACCCCCTGCAATTGGCCGTTGGCATGGAATTCGTGCTCGAAGGCCTGCATCAAAACTCGATGCTAAGCCGCGATGAAGTGGGCGCGGTGCGCCGGTATTCCGACATGTTGGATCGCATGTTCAGCAGTATAAAACGTACCGACGACGAGGACGACGACGACGACGCTGACAATTGAATGACCGCCGGTCTGGGCGTTTTATGCGCGGTTAGAGCTTCCTGAACTCAAAATGAAAGAGTTTTCGTATGTATCGAGATGAAAATCGAGATGGGGTGGTGATCATAGTATTACCTTGCCTGAATTTCTCGCTTGCATCTGGGTAGGTCGTTTTCTATCTTGCCCCGTTTCATAGTGATTTCAAATCGACTCCGCGGTGCCACCACCTTTTGTTCAAGCATAATCCCGGCCCTCGTGGCCCGAATCCGCAGCGACTCATTCCGGATTTCCAGCATTGTGTCGGTATTATTGTCTCACATTTGGGGCATTTTCGAAAGAAAGCATAGCGCCCGGAGGGTGAGTTGCGGGTTCCGTGCGTAATGATGATTTCCCGTTCAACATCTGTGAGGTGAGCGAATATGGAAACCACTCTACGTGGCAAGCTGCATCGTAATGGTAACGGTTACAGGACATCACGCTCGACATCTTTGGTAAGGAGAACCATGAGCAGCGATCGCTCCGGCGCGGCAATTTACGAAAACCTGCAATCGCAGATTGCGCGCCTCAATCAGATCGGTATCGCATTGTCTAGTGAGCACAACCTGAACAAACTACTCGAGCTCATCGTCACCGAGGCGCGGCGATTCACGCTGGCCGACGGTGGCAGCCTTTACATTAAAGAAGGCGACAAGCTGAATTTTCTGGTGGCACAAACGGAATCTTTGGAGAAGAAATCCGCGGAAAAGCTCTCTTTCAAATCTTTTTACGTGCCGCTGACCACGGAAAGCATTTCGGGATACGTCGCCATCACCGGACAGACCTTGAACATTTCCGACGTTTACCACATTCCGCCTACGGTTGCATATCGTTTCAATAAAGAATTTGACCGGCGCATGGGTTATCGCAGCAAGTCGATGCTCACCGTGCCGATGCGCGATCACAACGACCAAATCATTGGCGTCCTGCAATTGGTCAATTCGCTGGATGAAAACACTCGCGTCGTGGCGTTTCGTAAAGAATACGAAACGCTGATTCTTTCGCTCGCCAGCCAGGCCGCGGTCGCCATACGCAACGCCAAATTGATTCAAGAAATCAAGAACCTGTTCCGCTCGCTCGTGCGTTATTCCGCCAAAGCCATTGACTCGCGCTCGCCGCACACCGCCGGCCATTCGGGCCGCGTGGCAAAATTTTCCATGCGTATCGCCAAGGCCATCAACGATGAAAATGAGGGGGTTTTTGCCGGCGTCAAGTTCTCACCGGAGCAGTTGGAAGAATTGCGCATGGCCGGCTGGTTGCACGACATCGGCAAGATCGGCATCAAGGAGGCCGTGCTCGAAAAAGTCACCAAGCTGAACGACGACCAGATCGAAGTCGTGGCGGAGCGCTTTGCCGCGATCAAATCGGCGTGCGTCATTCGTGCGGTGAAACAAAAATATGATTTGATGCAAACGCCGGGCGAGCGCGAGCAGGCCTTCCAGGAATTGGAGGCTAAATTGGCGGAAGAGCTGAAATTGCTGGAGGAAGAGCTGGAGTTTTTGCGGCGCGTCAACGTCCCCAGCGAAGCTTTCGCCAAAGAAGACCTGGCGCGACTGCAGCATATCGCCGAAAAATCTTTTGTTGATTGTCGAGGCGAAGAACGTTACTATTTGACGCACAAGGAATACGAAAGCTTGGCGGTGGTACGCGGCAATCTCACCGCCTCCGAATACAAGGAAATCCAGCGCCACGTGGAATACACGCTGGAGATTTTGTGCAAGATACCGTTCACGAAAGATCTGGAAAACATACCCAAATTTGCCGCGGCGCACCACGAGTATTTGGACGGCTCCGGTTATCCCATGGGCTTGCGGGGCGATGAGATTCCGTTGCAAGCGCGCATCATGTGCATCTCGGACATTTACGACGCGCTCAGCTCGAAAGACCGGCCGTACAAAAAAGAAATGCCCATCGAGCAGATTCTGGAAATACTCAAGAAGGAAGCGCAACGCGGCAAGCTGGACAAAGACCTGATCGATTTGTTCGTGCGGCGCAAGTTGTACTTGAGCGCGCGCCAGTTGGAAGATGATGAAGAACAAGACTAACGAGATTGGTGATTTGCTCATCTGTGTTGAAAAGCATTTGAATTTTTGCGCTGCGCGTAGGACTTTGGCTTTTAAGTTGTCTGGAAACTGAGTTAATTTGTGACACGTTCATTTGTCAGGTCAGAATCTTTTTGGCAATGCATTAAAATCACCTCAATTCGTGCTGGATGGCCGGTATTCCACCTCAAATCATCGACGAAGTCCGTTTCGCGACTGACGTCGTGAGCGTCATTTCGGAATACGTCACGCTCAAAAAGTCGGGACGCAATTTTTTCGGCTTGTGTCCGTTTCATTCCGAAAAAACGCCCTCATTCAGCGTGAACCCCGATAAGCAGATCTTTCATTGTTTCGGCTGTGGCGCCGGCGGAAATGCTTTCGCTTTCGTGCAGAAAGTCGAAGGCGTCGGTTTTCCCGAGGCCGTGCGCGTGCTGGCCAGGCGCGCAGGGATTGCGATTCCCGAGGCCGACCCGGAAGATCGCGCCGCGGTACAGGAAAAGGAAGCATTGTACTATGTGAATCAGCTCGCGGCAGATTTCTTCCAAAAGGCCTTGTGGAGTGAATCCGGCAAAATCGGCCGTGAGTATCTGCACAAGCGCGGTTTTGATGACCAGGCGCTGAAGGCCTTCGGCGTCGGATTTGCGCCCGACAAATGGGATGGACTGGTCGAGCATGCGACCGCAAAAGCGGTCAACCTTGAAACGCTGGTACAGGCGGGACTGATCAATCCGCGTGAAAAAGAAGGCCAGGCACACGGCTACTACGATCGCTTCCGCAACCGCGTGACGTTTCCGATCCACAATCTTTCCGGACGCGTAATCGCGTTCGGCGGACGGCGCATCGCGGAAGAGGAATCGGCCAGCGGGCCGTCGAGCTCGGCCAAATACGTCAATTCGCCGGAAACCGCGGTCTATCATAAGGGCCACGTGTTGTACGCCTTCACGCTGGCGCGCGAAGCATTGCGCAACCACGATCGTCTGATCGTAGTAGAAGGTTATCTCGACGTGATCCGCATGCACGCCTGCGGTTTTACCAACACAGTGGCGACCTCGGGCACGGCGTTGACCGAGCAGCAGGCGCGATTGATCTTGCGTTATACCAAAAACGTCGTTTTGCTGTTTGACAGCGACGCTGCCGGCTCTTCGGCAACCATGCGCGGCGCGGATATTCTCGTCGAAAATGGCTTGCAGGTATTCGTCGCGACCTTGTCGCCGGGCGACGACCCTGACAGCTTCTTGCGGCAAAGACCGGCGGAGGAAATGCGAGAGATTTTGGAGCGCGCGCCTGCCTTGCTGGATTTCAAGATTCGGCATGCCTCCGCGACGCCAGGACGCACCCCAACGGGCTCAGCCGCGCCCGAGCAGGCGGCGCGCGGCACCGCGGAGCGCGTCGAGCAGTTGCGTTCGATCGTCGAAACCCTGGCGCGGGTGAATGATGGGCTGGAGCGCCAGGCGTTGGTTCATCGCATGGCCGAACAATTGCGCGTCGACGAGCGCGTGTTGTGGGAAGAAATCAGCCGGTTGCGGCGCTTGCGGAATCAGCGCAGCCGGTATCGCGCAGAGCACCTCTCGACCGGCTCAGCGCCAGACCTGCCGCTCGCCGCAGTCACCATCGTAGAACGTGGCTCCGAAGGCGCCGGGCGCAACCGGACGGTAGAGCTGGAATTGATCCGCATCATGATTCTGTACTGGGAAGCGATTCGCTTCATCTTCAGCTTCATGCGCCTGGAAGACTTTCACGATCCGCAAGCGCGGGAAATCGCCAAAGTATTTAACGAGTTGTTGGCCCGCGAAATACCCCTCGAGCCGGAAGAGCTGCTGCATTTTTTTCACGATCCGGCTCAGACGGATTTTGTTTCCAGCGTCATCAATGCGGAGAGGCCGGTTTACCGGCGCAATGAGAGAAAAGAGATCGAGTGCGACTATCGCCGCTGGTCGGCAGATTGCCTGGCGACGCTGCAACGTAACATGATCGACGAACACCTGCAGGCGATTCGCCGCCAAATCAAAGCCGCGGAAACGCTGGGCGGGGAAGTACTGGAATTGCTGCAACAATTCGACGAGTATCAAAAGCAACTCCGGCGCGTCAAGCCGGAAAATTTTTTGATGGCTTCATGAGCGTCACGACATGCAAGAAGTTTTGGACGGCAGCGGAATGCGCGTGTGCGCCGTGGCCATCAGCTACGCCCCAATCAACCCCAGGAGACGAACCCGGTCAGCCTTCAGAACAATCAAAAAACAAAGCTTAAATATTGAGGAAAGTGATGACTCAAGTGCAGGAAACCGCGGAAGGAAATCATCAATCATTTATTAGCGCCGAGGGCAATGACGAAACAGGGCTACCGGCAGCCGCTTTTCGCCGGTCGGGATTGTTGCGTTGCATGACGTTTATGGACGGCTCGTGGTTGTATCATAATCAAGATATGCTAGCCAAAGCGCACGGCGGGCCTTATAAGATCGACTTCAGCAGAATCAATATCGTGGCGTTGAAGTTTTTGCGCGATCACATTCAAAATGCGCTCGGACACGAGCCCCAGTTGGATCTGGTGCGGACCTATTACTATGCCAGCGTGCCGGCGAACGTTCATCCTGACGACGCCCTCAAGCTGGATGACCAGCGCAAGTTTTATACGCTGTTGAACGAAAGTCTCGGCTTCGAGCTGGTGCTGCACGAGATCGATTTTCGCGGGCACTACATGGCCTTGCAGGATCGCATCGAGCTCGAAGGCGACCCCAATTTCCTCCCGAAGGAGCGTACCATCGACATGGCGCTGGGCATCAACATGCTCTATCTCGCGGCCATCGATGCTTACGATATCGCCATTGCCGTGCTGGGCGACGCAGACTATCAACCTGCGCTCGATCGCGTGCGGCAACTGGGCAAGCGCGTGATGATTTTCACCATCGGCGGCTCGGCGGCTTATGAATACCTCTTTCCCAAGCTGACGACGCGTTTCAGTGATTATCCGGTGGTGCGTTTTCAGGATCATCTGGATGATCTGCGGCTCACGCATCGCGTCGACCGCGAACGCACGGTGTACACCTACATGTGCGCTAAGTGCGGTAAGGTCTTCGAATCGACTTACAAGGCCGCGCCGCGGCAGAATATGTATTGCGACGAGCATCGCATCTGGCGCGACCGCGCAGGCAACGGCATGAACGCGACGACGCGTGAATCCGCGCCCGAAGTGACAGCCAATTCTGGCTTGACCGAGGACAGCAACCAGTAAAATGCGGAACGCTCACACAGGCAGCCCATGGCGCTGGGACAAACCGTGTGCCGTGCTGGACGTTTTCTTGTTGCCTGACATGAGGCTTTGGGCCCGGGGTGAGCGTTTGCACGGATGAATTGCATCCCTCAGGGTTTGCGAAAGTGCAAACAGTAATGGTGAAACGTGTTGCTCACCCAAGCATAACGATAACCGAAGGGCGCGAGGCGCTGATCGTCCTGGCACCAAAACTGTTCATGGCAGAGAATCAAATGCCTGCTGAGATGTATGGCCAAATCCCAGGCCAGCGGGTAAATTTTGCCGCGTTTTTTGACATTCTTGACAATAATGGTCATATAACGCCCGGCGACAAGGCGCTCGGCGACACGAAGATAAACTTTCACCAGATCGGCCAGAAACCCTTCATAGTCGTCGCGATTGCCGAGATCACGTTTATCGTCGGAATAGAATTGCAGCAGACCGGCTTGCCTGCGTTTTTGCTGCGTCTCAGCGCCTTTCATACGTAGCATATCCCAATAGGGGGGGCTGGTCAATACATAATCGAATGTATTGGGGAGGGAGCGGTAGCTTCGCGTGGCGGCGGCGTCGCCACAGTTCAGGCGCCACTTTGGCTTGGCGGCATGCGGCATGCCGGACAGAAGTTTTTGTACGCGCTCACTTGCGATGCGGTGGAATTGTGGATGCAATTCTATGCCGTAGGCATGACG
>JBOHQX010000027.1:0-6238 GCA_050732395.1 bacterium | reverse complement strand
GCAGAGCCTCGCAAAGATTCGCAGAGTTTTGCCGGTCGGCAGCGTCGAAACCAAAAACTTTACTGAATAGCAAGCATAATCTCTGCGCAATCTTTGCGTAATCTCTGCGTGAGGCATAGGCTCTGCACAACTAACAGATTTTTCCTATCCGCGCTTGAACGCCAAGTGCTTCGGGTTTTTGATTTCGGTGTCTTCGCTGAAGCTCGGCGGTCAATTCTTTCGTGAGATCACCATGAAAAACCTCGCCATATTTGCTCTCGTTTTGACTGTTGATTTGATGGGCGGATGCTCGCATTTGACGGAAACGACGAACGATCCGGAAACGCTGCCTGAAAATTTTCCGGCGGAGGACGTTACCGGTGTCATTACGTTTGTAAACGTCAATGTCGTGCCGATGACGGAAGAACGCATCATTCCCGGCCAGTCTGTCATCGTGCGCGATGGCAAGATTGAGAAAATCGGCGCGGTGGATCAAATCGCCATTCCGGACGGCAGCCATCGCGTCGACGGTGCGGGCAAGTATTTGATGCCCGGCCTCGCGGACATGCATACGCACATATATTACCAGGAAGATTTGTTGCCCTATCTCGCCAATGGCGTGACGACGGTTTTGAACATGGGAAGCCCCGCCGCGATATTGCAATTCCGCGAGCAAGTGCGGCGCGGCGAGATTTTGGGGCCGGCGATTTTTGCGAGCGCTTTTGTGGACGGCGCTGGCAATCGTGGTTGGATCGTGCGCACGCCGGAGGAAGCGCGAACGGACGTGCGTGACATCAAGAATCAGGGATGGGATTTTATCAAAGTGTACAACAGCATCGACGCTGAAGTCTTTAAGGCGTTGATGGAAGAGGCAAAGCAGCAAGGCCTCGCTGTGATCGGCCATGGCGTGCGCGCGCCCGGCATGCAGGGAATTTTGCAGGCCGGACAAGTCATGATCGCACATGCCGAAGAATACATTTACACTCATTTTCAAAATCGCTTTGATGCGAGTCAAATCCCTGCAGCGATTGCGATGACGAAGAGCGCGGGAGCTTACGTCACCACGACGCTTTCGGCTTATGAAACCATCATGCTGCAATGGGGCAATCCCGCCGGCCTCGAGACCTTGCTGGCCAGGCCGGAAATGAAATACGTGCGTCCGAGCTGGTTGAATGAGTGGCGCAGCTCGAATCGCTATACTCGCAACAGCGGCAGTTTGGCGGCGGCGTATGAATTTCAGAAGCGCTTTGTGAAAGACTTCCAGGATGCCGGCATTCCGCTGTTGTTGGGCACGGATACGCCGACGATTCCTGGCATCGTGCCTGGATTTGGTATTCATCAAGATTTGCGTAACTTGGCTTCATCCGGCTTGACGCCATATGAAGCCATTGCAGCCGGAACCAGAAATGCCGGTGAGTTTATCAACCGCTTCGTCGCCAGTAGCGAGCCTTTTGGCACCATCGAAGTGGGTAAGCGCGCCGATTTGATTTTGGTGCAGGAGAATCCATTGGCGAATATCGAACATGTATCGAAGCGAATCGGCGTCATGGTTCGCGGGCGCTGGCTTTCCGAAACGAAGCTGCGCCAAATGTTGGAGGCGCTCGCTGAATCTTTCGGAAATTAGAATGCATCATTTGCAGGTAAGCAACTACTACGGATTCTCAGACAAGCTGTAGCACTTCGTGCGGCTTTAAGCTTTGCCCACGGATTGAAGAACCCCACCGATAAAGCTATCTTCCGTGGGGTTCTTCAATCCGTGGAAGATTTCTAGGTCATAAATTTTAGGAATTCTATTCTACGTTTGATGAGCTAATCGCCTAACTTCACAATGAATGCCATTCGCCAATGCACCATCGCAAAATAACTGCCTCGATCTTGTTGTTGTTCTGGTTTCCAAACGCCGGACTCTATGCCCAGAAAGCGGGTTACAGGATCGAGCCGGTTTCTCTCGAACAGGGCGTCCCCCATAATTTCATCCAATGCTTGCTGCAGGATCGCCGCGGCTTTATCTGGTTCGGAACGGTATTCGGGTTGATACGATATGACGGCTATAACTACGTCACGCATCGACATGACCCCAACAATCCGCAGTCGCTGTCTGATGACGACATAACCACGCTTTGGGAAGATCATGCGGGAAGCCTGTGGATTGGCACTTATGGCGGAGGCCTGAACAAATTTGATCCAGTGCAGGGAGTTTTTACGCGTTTTCTTCACCATCCGTCGGATTCTACCAGCCTCGCACATGACATGGTGTGGGCGCTGTGCGCGGATCCGATTTCACAGCACGTGCTTTGGGTGGGAACCGGCGACGGACTCTGCAAATTCGATCTGGCCACACAGCGGTTTGTGCACTATCGGCACGACCCGGCCAATGCCGGCAGTTTGAGCCATAACGTCGTTCGTGCTCTGTTTGCGGATAAATCCGGAACGCTGTGGATCGGAACACTGAATGGCGGCCTCTGTCGTTTTGATCGCGAAAACAGCCGCTTCATCCGCTATCGCCACGATCCGGCCAATCCCAAAAGCTTGAGCAATGATCACGTACGCGCCATTTTTGCAGATGGCAATGGCACGTATTGGATCGGCACGGGATATGGATTGAACCGATTTGATCCTGAAAAGGAAGAATTTGTCCCGTATCACCGCGACCCGGCGAACCCCAACAGCCTGAGCGGTGAGGCGGTGAATGCTATTTTCGAAGACGGCAGCGGAGCATTGTGGATTGGCACCAATCGCGGCTTGAATCTTTTGCAGCGTGAAAAAACGGAGTTCGTTCGCTTCTTTGATGACTCGGCGACGCCGACCGGCCAGGGTGCGAATACGGTCATGGCCATTTGCCAGGATAACGCCGGTATTTTGTGGATCGGCATGTATTATGTCGGCATCCACAAGATGTATACCGAAAAATGCAAGTTCACGCATTATTTTTCCAGCGAGAAGCACCCGTCCGGCTTGAGCCACAACTATGTGTTCGCGATTTATGAAGATCGCATTGGGCGAGTCTGGATCGGCTCCGTGGGTGGATTGGATTTGCTTGACGAATCGGCGAAGCGATTCAAACACTACCTGCCGAATTTTGATTCACGTAATTTCATGAGCGGCAGGATCGTAACGGCGATCAGCGAAGACAGCAGCGGGACGCTTTGGATCGGAACGACAGGCGGGCTGCAAAAATTTGACGAGCGCCGGAAACGCTTTCAAGCGTACATGTATAATCGAGCTGAAGCGAACAGCTTGAGCCACAATTACGTGACCGCATTGCTCCCCGAGCGTTCCGGCAATATCTGGGTGGGCACACGCCATGGATTGAATTATTTCAACCCGCGCACGGGAAGCTTTACCCGCTTCATGCACGTTCCTTCTGATCCACAAAGCTTGTGTGATAATTTCATCGCTTCGCTTTATGAAGACCGGAACGGTGTCGTCTGGGTGGGCACGTATGGCGGGTTGTCGCAATTGCACCGGGATGAAAATGGCCGCGTGCAATTCAGCAGCTTCAAGCATGATCGGTCTGATGGGCGCAGTCTGAGCCACAATTATTGTTTCGCCGTGCAGGAAGATCGGCAGGGCCGGCTTTGGGTTGGAACCGGCGACGGCCTCAATCTCCTCGAGCGCGCAACCGGCACGTTTCGGCATTACACGGAAAAGGACGGGCTGCCCAGCAGCCTGATTTGTGGGATGCTCGAGGACGCCAGCGGTGCCTTGTGGCTCAGCACGCAGAAGGGATTGTCGCGCTTCGATCCCGGGACCGGGAATTTTGATAATTTCGACCTTTCGGATGGACTGCAAAGCAACGTGTTTCACGTCGGCGCATTCGGCAAGCGCAAGAACGGCGCGATGCTCTTTGGCGGCATCCGGGGCGTAAATTACTTTCATCCGGATAGTTTGCGGAGCAATGCTTTCGTGCCGCCGGTGGTGATCACGACTTTCAAGAAAATCGACAACGGCAGGGAAATCACGCGCGACGTCTCTGCGGTCAAAGAGCTGGTGCTGTCTTATCAGGAGAATTTTTTTTCGTTTGAATTCGCCGCGCTCAATTTTATCCAACCGGAGAAGAATCAATACGCCTACAAGCTCGAAGGTCTGGAGCCGGAATGGATTCAAGCCGGTGTGAGGCGTTACGCCAGCTACACCAACGTCGAGCCGGGTGAATACGCCCTGCGCGTGAAAGGCTCGAATAACGACGGCGTCTGGAATGAGGCCGGTGCAACGCTCAAAATCATCATCACGCCGCCATTCTGGAAAACGTCATGGTTTGCCGCGTTGA
Organism: bacterium; assembly: GCA_050732395.1. Taxonomy (GTDB): domain Bacteria; phylum Zhuqueibacterota; class Zhuqueibacteria; order Zhuqueibacterales; family Zhuqueibacteraceae; genus JBIOXB01. The sequence goes on along the minus strand of JBOHQX010000027.1, from coordinate 1,989 downwards.
GCGTCGTGGCCCTGGTGATCGCCATCGTCGGCGCGCATCGATTCGCCGTGCGCATGAAAATCAAGCAGCTATTCGCCATCGAGCGGGCACGACGCATGGAAAACGAGCACGTCCGCAAAAAGGCGGCGAATGATTTTCACGATGAGCTCGGACATCGCCTGGCGAAGATCGCCTTGTTCGGCGAAATTATCAAGCGCAAGCTCAACGGCGATACCGGCGAGCTCTCCACTTATCTCGACAAAATCATCGACGGTTCGCAGCGTCTGTCGCATGATACCCGGGATTTTTTATGGACGCTCGATCCGGATAAAGACTCTTTGCATGAAGTTCTTTTCTATCTCAAAGAGTTCGCCGACGAATTGTTCGACCGCACCACCGTCGATTTTCGCATACGCGGCTTGACGCCGGAGCTGGAGCAGATCAAGCTTTCCGCCGAGACCAAACGCCATCTGACGCTGCTTTTCAAAGAGGGCATGACCAACATTCTCAAGCACGCAGAATGCCGGCATGCCACACTGCAAGTCGAAGTTGCCGGCGAGCGCGTGCAGATCTCGCTGGCGGATGATGGCAAGGGCTGCAACGACGACACCAACGGCAACGGGCACGGCTTGAAGAGCATGCGCGAGCGTGCGGAAAAACTGCAGGGTATTTTCCAGGTGGATTCTCGACCCGGTGAAGGAACTGAAATTCACTTAATGATTCAGGTGTTCCCGAAAAGGCAAAACCATTAAAAAAATCATTTACAAACAGGGCAAGTTTGGCCAACGGATAGAAACAACCCAACGGATGAAGAAATTATGTAGGAAAAGGAACTGAGCATCCGTTGGGTTGTTTCTATCCGTTGGAAGAACCTGTAAGTGTTTTGCCCTTCAAATTTGCCTTCCAAATAACATGTCATGCAGGAGGCAACTTTTTCAGCACAAGCACCGTGCCTAATATGAAAAAGATCCTTCCAGGATGACATCATAATGTTACTTGCCGTACTAACTCAGTCAACCGGAGTCGGAAGCTGAATAGTTACAAATTCGATTGCAATTTACCATGCTCAATCCCAATCTCATCTCCGTCGCCATCGTTGAAGATGACGATGATTTTCGCCAGGGGCTGGCTTTTATTATTGACGAGAGCGAGGGCTTTTGCTGTGTCGGCGCCTATCGCGACTGTGAAACCGCCCTGTCCGGCCTCGCCAAAGAAAAACCGGACGTGGTCCTGATGGACATTCAATTGCCCGGCATGTCCGGTATTACGGGCGTGGAACGTCTCAAAGAGATTCTACCGGCGACGGACGTCATTATGCTGACGATTCACCGAGACGATGAGCTCGTGTTTTCCTCGCTCTGCGCCGGCGCGACCGGCTACTTGATCAAAACCACAAGACCGGCGAAGATTTTAGAGGCGATCCGCGACGTGTGCGCCGGGGGCGCGCCGATGAGCTCGAACATTGCGCGCATGATCGTCGGCTCATTTCGCCGCACCACGCAATCGCCGCTTTCCCCGCGTGAAAGGGAAGTTTTGACCGAATTGTGCAGAGGGCACAGCTATAAAATGATCGCCGATACACTCTTCGTCAGCGAACGCACGGTGAATTTTCACATCAAGAATATTTATCACAAACTACAGGTTCACTCCAAATCCGAGGCCGTGGTGAAGGCGTTGCGCGAGAGACTGGTGTAGCTTCATCACTTCACAACGCGGATAAACCCGAAAGGGGCATTGGGCCCGCAAACCAAAAGATGAAATATCTCTTCTTCTTTTCGCGAAACTGATTGTTTAGGCCATTAGCTTTTCAAACTCAGAATAAAATTCTGAAAGTTTTTGACCTAAAAATTTCCCGCGGATTGAAGAATCCCACCTATAATAGATTCATCGGTGGGATTCTTGGAACGAGTTGCATACTGCCCGTTTCGCCGGAAGCGTGGTGAGAATTCATTATCGCCCGCATCCGCGGCATGGCGAAGAGGTGGAAGTTTTTTTGTCGTACAAATGCAG
>JBOHQX010000026.1:0-52317 GCA_050732395.1 bacterium | reverse complement strand
ACACTTGGGTTTTCCATGACATTGGATATGGAACGGAGATGGGGGGAATCGTCATTGATCCCATCAATCCTCAGCGATTGTGGATATATGGTGGCCCATTCAAAGGGCTAGTTCGCAGCGAAGATGGAGGGCTGACCGCTGTACGAGCCGATACTGGTATCAAGTTTGACCACCATGGCAATTCGGTGATGGCTCTCGCTTATGATAGCCGACGCAATATTCTTTATGCCGGTGACTTTGCCATTCCATTTGGTGGAATATATCGCAGTTTCGATGGCGGGCGGCATTGGCAACAACTCCATCGTTTCAGTGATGATGAGCTACAGTTTGCTCCGACATTTTATTTGATTGAAGAAGATAGTGGCTGGGTTTATAGCGCTTCGACTAGAAACGGTATTTGGCGCTCCGAGGATTTTGGAGTGACGTGGCTGGCTCTCCATTCCGAGGTGTTGGCAGGCAAGCCGGTTTCTTTTATAGCCAAAGTTCCCAATAGTCGAACAATGTACGCAGTTGGCGGAATGGGTCAAGTCTATAAGAGTTATGATCTGGGTGAACACTGGGGTATCATGACACCTGCGATTCTGGATTCAAGCCTTTTAGTGGGTGGATTACTGATCTCGAGTTTGGACACAAACTTTGTTTATGTAGGAGCTAAGGGCGGTTCGCGGGATTTGGGTTGGCAAGGAGGTTTTTTCCTTAGTCGCGATGGTGGTGATGACTGGGAGTTGTATCACTCTGGCCTGCCGCAATATGAGTTATGGAAATATCTTGTGCGTTCGATCGCTGTGTCAACAAGTTCAACTTATGTTTATATGTCGCTTTTAGGCGCAACCCCTAAAGAGCATGGCGTCTATAGGCTTTCACAATCTGTTTTGACATCAGTTCAAGAGCACTCCCGAAATTTCACAAATCTCAGTTTTACCTTGAAGCAAAACTATCCCAATCCATTTAATGCACAAACAAGAATTGAGTTTTCGCTTTCTCGAAAGAATCTGATTTCCTTGGCTGTGTACAGCATCTCTGGAGAACATGTCGTGGATTTATTCGATGGGCAAAAAGCTGCTGGCAGCCATTTCATTATTTGGAACGGAAGAAATTCGGAAGGATGTGATGTTGGTAGCGGAATTTATCTATTTCGTTTAAAAGCTGGGACAGAAACTCTGACCCGGAAGCTCGTCCTCATTCGTTAGTCATGGAGAACAGTCATGAAAAAGAACAACGTGATTCAAAAAATCATCCTGATCAATGCGCTGTTGATCGGACCGTCGGTCTCATGGGGTCAACAAGCGAAAAATGTTGTACTAGCGGATTTTATTTCCACTGAAACGCTTTATCAAATAAGCTCGTTCCCCTATAGTGATCACGCCGCTCCACTTGCTGATCTTTGGGGGTGGACATACAACGGCACTGAATATGCCCTTGTATGTTTGGGGAACAAAAATGACGATATTACTGGAGCAGGGTTGGCCGTAGTAAAAGTGGCCGATCCAAACAATGTGCAGCTTACCAAAACCATTAAGCGCGGCAATGGTCTCAATAGCGAAAACGGCCCTCGTGACGTCAGAGTTTTCGGCAAGTACGCCTATGTCAGCCAGGATGCAGGTGGCGTTTCAAACTATTATGTGAACCTGGAAACTGCCCTGGCTCCCAATAATCTCAGTAATCCTTTTGCAGGGGTTGTGGATTTTTCGACCCAAAGCAGCTCCGATCGCATTCACAACCTGCACACCTATGCGGTCAGTGGCAACCAAGCGCTGTTATTTCTTTCGCATCTTGATGTTCAAACGACCGTTCCCATTCAGGCTTACAAGATTACGGCTTCGGCTCCCACACCCAGTTTTCTTAGAACGATTGCAGTAGAGCCGGGTGGCTTTTCGCATGACGTTTCCGTCACCAGCAACAGAATTTACAGCGCCGAATATGATGAAGGGGTGACGATTTCAACATACACCTATGACACGACCTCCGCCGTGCTCACCATCAACGCGCAATATAATCACACCTACAATGCCCGTCGCGGCAAAAACCCAAGCGATTTTACCTCACCCATTCAGTCGCCCGTCGGACATGACGCCGTGCCCTCAACGAATGGCCTCTACCTCTTCAGCACAAATGAACGTTTCGGTTATGATGATCCGGCTGATCGCCAACTTGCGGCATATTTGCAAACTTGGGATATCGATCCCATCAACGAACCTCCTGTCAGTGGTTTTCGTTATCCTATCAGAAAAGTCTATCAGGTGAAAGAGAATAGCAGCCCTGGTAGTTTTGCCGCCGCCACGTTCGATTCCCTGCTTCCCGGTGAATTCTCCAATAGCATTCATAACGTGCAAATTCGCAATGAGAGTGGGAGTGATATTGCCTACGTCACTTACTACACAAAGGGCTTCCGTATTTTGAATGTCGCCAATCCCTTGAGTCCCACTGAGCTCGGTTGGTACGACACGCCAGGAGTGGCTGGTTTTATTTATCCGATTTATAATGGCTCCTGGGGCGTTTATCCGTACTTTAACAGTGGTACAATCATTGTAAGTGACATTGATGGCCTGTATATCTTCCGCCGCGCCACCGAAGTCTCCGGCACAATTTCTTCGAACACCACCTGGAGCGGTGCGGTGCTGATCACGGGCAATGTCACGGTGAACAACAATGCCACGCTCACCATCGCGGCCGGCACAACTGTGGCCTTTGCCGGTTGGTATGGCATCACCGTCAACTCCGGCGCCAAGATCATTGCGGATGGCACGCCCACGCAAACTATTAAGTTCACCGCCAACACCCCGCTGGCCACGCGCGGCTCATGGGGCAATTTCACCATCTATACAAGCGGCAATGTTTTTGATCATTGCACCTTCGAGTACGGCGCGCAAGCCCTGCGCCTAGTAAACGGCGGCGCGGCTATTTCGGATTGCAACTTCAACACGAATACCCAAGCGCTGCGGCTGGAGTATTCCAATGTCACCGCCGCCAACTGCGAGATCATCAACAACCAAGTCGCCATTTTCCTGATGGGCCAAAGCGGCAATCCTGCGACAGTGCTCCTCAATGGTTGCCATGCCAAAGACAATGACCGCGACGGCATTACTGCAATTACTTATGCGCATGGCATCGTTAAGAACAGCCATCTGGAAGCCAATGGCAAGAGCCATGCGACCAGTTTTCACGGTGTCTATGTCATTGGAAACTCCGATCTCACTTTCAATGATCCCGAGGTTTTCCCTTCCTCCGGCTTGAACACCATTCGCAACAACGAAGGCGCGGGGGTTTACTCCAACAATGCCACTGTCAGCATTGGGTTGGGCGTTGGCTCCAATAAACGAGGAGATCAGGCTATTTTCGGCAATGGCATCTATGGCGGGACCTTCAACGGTAAACAAGTTTATAACGCCGCTGGAGCAACGATTTATGCTTGGTGGACTTACTGGGGCGCCGGCAATTGCCCACCGCCCGCAAGCTTCTTTTCCGGCAGCGTCAATTACGCCAATTGTCTGACCACTTCGCCGACCGGATTTTCAAAAGCGACGGCCGGCGGAGATTCAACCACCGGCGATGACCCTCAATCGTTGCTGATGGCGCTGAAGGATTATTTGTTGGATCAAAGCGGTCCGCCCGCAGGCTTGGAATCGCTTTCCGAATATGATGCTTTGGCGCAATACTTTTCCATGATTCGTGGCGACTTCCAAGATGCGTTCAAAGAACGCAGTGATGTAGAAAGAGTGTTGAGTCACGTTTATGAGCACAATAGAGGAACCGCCACCGGCAGCAAGGCCCTGCAATTTCTCATCGGCTTCAAAATGATCTTTGTCGATTTGCAGCAAGCAGAAACGCTTTGCGAGAGAGGCCTGCAAGAGCTGGCTCCGGCCGCACATGCCGACGTGCTCGCCACTCTGATTACACTCAAGCTGCGTTTGGGGAGATTTACTGAAGGCCGCAAGCTCTTTGACGACTATGCCGAAGCCTATCCAGAAGAACAAGTAATGATCGAAGCGTTGCGAGATCTTCTGTCAACCGCCGAACAAGACTATGAATTCGGCCACAAACGCGGCTTGGGCAAACAGGAGTTTTCGCTTCCTGCGGCTTCGGCACACGCGACAGCTCCACCTGCACGATTCTATTTAACGCCAAACTTTCCCAATCCCTTCAATCCCGAGACCGAGATTCGTTTTGCTCTTCCCGCGAAAGGGCAAGTGACGCTGCGAGTTTATAATGTTCTCGGCGTGGAGGTGCGAAAACTGGTGGATGAGCTCTTGGAAAGCGGTTCTCATCGCGTTATTTGGAACGGCAAGGACGATGCTGGCCAGCAAGTCGTCTCAGGCGTCTACTTGTATCGCATTACCTACAGATCCGAAGACGCACCGGGAGAACCTATCACGCACACAGGCAAGATGAGTCTGTTGCGATAGCACGGGGAGACGCAGGCTCAACTTTAGCGAGGATAAGAGATCCATCAAATTAAAAAGGGCATCTTATGCAGATGCCCGTTTCATTTAAGCCAATTTCCTCGCCTGATGCGGCTCCATATAATTCTCGGTTACCACGTGGCCGTCAAACAAATGCACCACGCGATGCGCGAACTCGGCATAAGCCGGTGCGTGCGTCACCATCACGATCGTGGTGCCGGCTTCGTTCAGCTCCGTGAGCAGCTTCATCACTTCATCGCCATGCGTGGAATCGAGATTACCGGTGGGCTCGTCGGCGAGAATGAGCTTGGGCGTTCCCACCACGGCGCGCGCGACCGCCACACGCTGCTGCTGGCCGCCGGAGAGCTGCTGCGGAAAATGGTTGCGGCGATGCATGATTTGCATATGCTCCAGCGCCGCTTCCACCTTTTTTTTGCGCTCGGCAGCAGGCACGCCGAGATACAACAACGGCAGCTCGACGTTTTCGAACACCGTCAGCTCGTCGATCAAATTAAAACTTTGAAAAACGAAGCCAATGTTGGACTTGCGCAAATTTGCGCGCTGCCGCTCGCTAAATTTCGACACTTCGTGCCCGACGAAATGGAATTCGCCGTCGGAAGGATTGTCGAGCAGGCCCAGCAAGTTCAACAGCGTCGATTTGCCGCATCCCGAAGGTCCCATGATCGCCACGAACTCGCCGTAGGTCACTTCGAGATTGACATTGTTCAACGCCGTGGTTTCCACTTCTTCCGTGGTGTAAACCTTCTTGAGATTGTTCGTGCGAATCAGGGCTTCGGCCATGAGATACTCCCTTTTTCCGTTATGAGTGAAATCTGTATTTTCTCGCAATGAAATTCAAAACCCAAAGCTCAAAATCCAAAAGCACGCTTGGATTTTGTGCTTTGAATTTTCGTTGCATATACCTAGTCACGGCATTACGCATCACGTCATTCGTGATGCGTAAATTACTTCAGCACAAGCTTATCATTATCACCGAAACTGTCGTACGTGGAGGTAATCACCTGCTCTCCCGGCTGCAAGCCTTCCAGCACTTCGAATACCTGCGGGTTCTGCCGGCCTAAACGAATTGCCCGCTTGACCGCCGTTTTGCCGGAAGAATCCAAAACATACACCCATTGACCGCCGGTTTTTTGATAAAACCCGCCGCGCGACAGGAGCAGAGCTTCAGACAGATCTCCCAATTCCAAACGAATATGCAACGTTTGTCCGCGGCGAATGCCTTGCGGCGTTTCACTTTCAAATTCCAGGTCGACGTCGAAACGGCCGTCGCGAATTTCCGGATACACTTTGCGGGTGATCAATTTATAAGTTTTTCCGGCAAAGTCAAAAGCGCCGGCCTGGCTGACATTGATGCGCGCCAGATAATGTTCATCAATTCCTGCCCGAACTTTGAAACCATCCAAGACATCCACCTGCCCCAGGCGCTCACCTTGCAATTTCGACTCGCCGATCTCGGCGTTCAGAGAAGTGAGCTGACCCGTGACCGGCGCCCGCAGAACCAAACTCTCCTGTTTTTGCTTCACGACTCCAAGATTGTTTTGCATCCGCTTTAAGGAAGATTCCAATTGCTCGACTTGCAATTGACGGAAAAGCGAATCCTGCTTGAAAGATTCTTCCGCCAGGTCTTTGCGTTTGCTGTAGTAATTGTACTCGTCGCGCACTTGATCGAATTCCTGCTGCGAAACCAGCCCTTTTTTCAACAGCTCCTGGTTGCGGTCGTACAAGCGCTTCAATCGCAGCAACTGATAATCCTGCTCGGTCAATTGCTGGCGCAACGTCAAACGATTCTGCTCCATCAACAGACGGGTATTGCGCAGATTGTTGCTCTGCTCGAAAAACTGGGCCTCGCGAAACATGATGTCGAGCACCAGATTCGTATTGGCAAGCTGCAAAATCGGATCGCCTTCAGTAACCATCGCGCCGGCTTCGATGAACTTCCTCTCGATGCGCCCGCCTTCGATGGCATCCAGATAAATCGTTTTGATCGGGATCACCGTGCCTGTCACCGGGATGAATTCCTGGAAAGGCCCTTTACTCACGGCTGAAATAGTGATCTTCTCGGCTTCGACGTTCAGCTTTGAGCTGTTGTCGCCGAACATGAAGCTATAAAGCGTGAACAAAACAAATACAGCGATGCCCCCAAGCATCGCGATTTTTTTGGGGGGCCACTTCTTTTTTTCTATCTTGCGATCCATTTGATTTCCTTAATGCACACCAGAAAAACCTCGTGAACATTCCGTCACAAAGTATTATGCTCAAGAACTGTACCAACTTTGTTTTATTGTAATTTAAACATATTTTCCGATGATTGCAAGTATCCGCGTGCGTTACATGGGGTGTACGACGGCGAACAGCGAATTCCTGCTTGACAACCGCATCCTCGTTTTGTATCATTTTACTTATTTGTGTAAGTTTAGTTTTGTCTGGTCTATCAGAATCACGGCCACACCCACGGAGGGAGAATGGCCACCAAAATTCCGCCGGCCAAAATTCTGGTCAATCGCAATATTGACTTCAAAGCTTGCCAGCATCCGGGCGAAAACCTGCTGCTGCGCGCCAACGTTTTTTGGGGAATCCTCACGGTAGCCGGGATGATCTGGATCGGTATGCGCTTTCCGAGAGTCTTCGTCTTTGCAAGCGGTGCGGTCATTTTGATGTTCATCATCGACTGGCTTGCAAGAAAACTGCAATTCGCCAGGCTGCTCGGCAACGGCATGCGCGCCAGCGAAGACAATTTTCCGGAAATCCAATATATCAAAAACGTCGTGGCGAAAGTTTTGGAAGAAGCGCGGTCGTGGGAGATCCAGCTCTCGGCGCAAACGCGCCTCGAGCCGCGAGAGCTGCACGCCGGATACCGCCGTTTATTGGTGCTCAACGAACAGCTCGTGAGCACCATGCTCAATCGGCACGAGGTTGGGCAACTGATCTGGCTGCTTGGCCGCATGCTCGCCTTGCGGGCAAAACGGCGCCGGATCTGGCTGGGCGCGCGCATTCTTTCAACGATTGCGTGCTTGAATCCGCTCGCCTGGATCTTTTTGTGTCTGCATCGCCGCCTTGAACACTTCACCGCAGATCGCGTGGGGCTTGCGCTCAGTCTCTCTCTGATCGATGCCGCTGAAGCATTCAAAAAAATGATGAGCGGAGCCGGCCTGTTCGGCCGCGTGAATTTAATGCAAATTGATCACCAGGCTGCGGTGCTCGCCCGCAATGGTTTTGCTTTCCTCGCGGAAGTCATCGCCCGCCGCCCGGGGCTGGCGCGGCGGCATGCCGATTTGATCGATTTTTGCCGCGTGCAGTATCCCGACCTGTATGCCGATTTCGAGCTGCACCGCCAATATGCACTCAATTTGTTGCCAGGTTATCGCGAGGTGCAGGAGTTTTCCGAGGGCAAGGAAGAAGAGAAAAAAATCCTGCGCGATCTCGGCAAGCTGGTGCACGAGCTCATGAGCGCGCTGCCGCCACTGAATGAAGCCGATGCCATCAGCCGTGCCTTTTTGCAATTACACCGCAATCGCGATGCCGCTGCCGAGCTGGAAGCCAAAATCAGCCGGCTGGACGCCGCCAAAGGGGAATGGGAGAGTGTGGTGTCCAAAATCAACACGGCCGAACAGAAGCGTGAAAATGCCAATCGCGCGCTGGAAACCAACTATCGGGAAATCGGCCGTACGGCGTTTACGGGCTTGCGAGGAGAAATTTCCAAATACCCGGCGCTGCAAAAGATTTTTGAAAAAGCGCAACAATATCAAGTCGTCATCGCCGATCGCGAGAACGAAATCGCGCGGCTCGAAGCTGCTGCCGGCGGCGTGCTCGAAAAATCCAGGCGCAAGGTGGAAGTGCTGGCCTTGCGCACCCAGAACGTCAACGACGGCAAACGTATGCAAGCGACAGCTGAGGCCGTGGGAGAAGAGTTTTGGAAGCACTTTGCCGATCAGTTGGAACATGACGATCTGGAGCCGATCAAGCTGCGCATCACCGGCGTGATTGCCGAGCTCGAGCGCCGGCGCCTCGAGTTGGAGAACCTGCATGCCCAAAAACGCGAGATCGAAAAACGTCTTGAGCCGGAGGGGTTGTCCTCCACGGCCAAGCCCGACGTCGACATTCCCGTTTTCATTGAACAGCTCAAAAACCAGGCCCGCGCCGCCAACGCTCTGCGGCCGCGTTTGCTCGAAAATCTCGGCAAAGCTTATTGGCAGCATGAGAGGGATCATCATCCGGATACGCGCGGGGTGATCGAGCAGCTGAATGATTTGAAGAGGAGGATAAGGGGATTTGAGCAGGAGGAGAATTCGGGAGGCTGAGAAAAGAATTGGATTTTGGTCGTTTGCTCTGCAGGCCTTCTGGCCTCAATCCGGAGCAGCTTCACCTTGTTCAAGCCGATCGGCTAGCACGCGCAGAGCTAAAGCTTGAACTTTTGCCAGTGCATTGCGACCGCGATTAGTCGTCAAGGTTAGGATCGTGACGCAACATTCATGTTGCGCGCGCTGTTTCTTCTCAACATAAATGTTGAGTTACGGGACATGGCGCTCCAAAACCAAACCGTGGCGAGTATGACGATCAGTGCAAGCTCGCTAGCGCAATTGACCACAGTCTCCGCCGGGCCTCCATCTGCCACCATATTAAACTTGAAAAAAACCCCGATCAACAGGTCACATGAAGGAGCGCCCGAACCTTCTTGCCCTCCTCCGTCGAAACAAGCCTGCAGGCTTCATCGGTGAGCACTGCAACAATCTCGATGCCGCGTTGCTTGGCTTCATCAAGAACCTCATGCATAATTGGCAGCTTCCCGTACGCACCTGTGCCGACGATCAGTCGCTTCCCGCCCCACGGGATTTCCTCGTGGGTCGATAATGGCGTATGTCCGAACTGCTCACGATAAGCCTTCGAAGGCTTCTTTTTCCGTTTGCGGATCCCACCTTCGTCTATGACCACATCATAGTCGTAGCGCTGACCGTCAATTTCGATCTCGCCAAAATCAATAAACCTTGCCTTCATGATCCACCTCCAGCCCATATAGAAACCGTGATTTGAATACTCCTCAAATAGCTGATTTTCAAAGCACCCACAAGCCACGAATCGACATTCTCTTTTGCAGACCCCAGGAAAACAAAAATCCCCGGCATGTGCCAGGGACGTCTTTTCGCAGTTGATCGATAGATTTTGAGAATCGTTAAATGACAGGCAAAAAAACAATATGACGCGCGGGACAATGCCGCAAATTTAAGGATCTAAGCTTCGCCTCTCTCACGCAAAACTTGAGAGCGAAACCTCATAAAAACGTGGTTTAAGATGAGCAATGCTCACCTTGTGCAATTGCGAGGTACTCGCAATAAGGCGGTCTTTTGTCCCGCGCACCATTAAAAGTAAGAAATAGGTAATGAAGAATCAAGCAAATTTTCATGCCACAACTCGTTCGTACTTTGACAACGGTACGAACGCCTGCAGGAACGGATCTACTGCGAACACCGAGCCCCGCTGGCGGTGCGTGAGTCAGTTCTTGATCTCCGTCAGTTCTATTCGGTCGCCCCCGCCTTTGGGCTGAACCTCCAACACCTGACCTACTCCCGGCGCGTAGAACTTGAACTCACGCGCTCCTGGTTCAAGCGGCGTCCACTCCATCGTTTGTAGGCATTCTTCGAACGTCCCGTAGGGCACTTCGACCGTCTCGGAAAGGCCCACCACCTTCGCCATATCTTCGGCCACGCCCTCGGCGAGCTCCTGCTGGTACTTCGTTCCTACGGTCGGATTGGCCAACATGATGATGCACACGTTGCGATACATTGCTTACCTCCTTGGTATGTGTGAAAAGGAACGTCATCAATCCCCTCACTCTGGCCTGGTAGCTACGCCCTGCAAAGCATATAGCGAGTTTCAAAAAGCAGCGAATTCACTCCATTCTTCAATTCGACAACCATTCAAGAAAAGGCAATTGCTATTTCAGCTTCGTCGTTGGATTTCAATCTTGTCCTTCCAACATGAGGAACGAGATGGGAAATATTGCATGTTGGTGCAAGCAGCCGAGCACGATTCTTCCTTCGCAGCTGGCAGAGTAACATCATGTCAGTGAGAACATGTCAATGGGCACTCACAAGATATGAACGGTATGTGATTTGCTTAGCCTTCAATATGCCGTGAGTGAGGGAATGAATAATATTCCTTATCCACAATCACAAGGAGATCAACATGAAGCTGTATCTGAAGGTGAGTCTGGGAGCTAGTCTCGGGGCGTGTATTTGTGCTTTTATGTGGGCATGTGAGTCGGAGAACACAGTCGTAAGCAACACCTCTTCCGAAGATGCTATTCTGGCCCAGGCAAGGCAGGAGGCGGAAGCAGTTGTGCAAGGCTTGGGAAATGGCGCCCCGAGCGGCGCACATTACAACCTCAACATGATCGGCGTTCCAAAACAAAAGACCGCCGACATGACGGGTAGCAGCGGCCATCGCATTTTCATGAGCCTTGAAGGGAAAACCACTGTGATGCTCGCTGAAGGCGACTTCGCCGTGTTGGATGCCAATGGCACCGACGGCACGGCCTCCTTTCAATTGCCGAATCCGGATCCTCTAAATAGTGGGGTCACCAAATATTCCGTTTTCGCCAGAGCGCTGGGCAAACCGGGCGGTTCAGCAACAATCACCACTTGCGCCACGGACACTGCCGGCGTGCAATACTGCAGCGTCTACTCCACCATCCAAACCCGGGACAAGGGTAACAGCACGTTCACAAACATATCCCGCGAGCTTCTCTACATCTTCGCCGACTTGAACGCAGACGGTACTTTGGAACGGTATCCTCTCTTTAGCGATGCCTTGCAAGGGTACTTTTGGGATTATGACAATAGCGGGCTCAAACTGTTGCAACTGAGATTTTATCCGGTTCCAACCAATGTCGGCGGATGAAAAACGCACGTCTGAATTTTGTTTAAAATGATCTCCAACGGATAGAAAGACCCAACGGATTTTGTCCGTTGGGTTTTTCTATCCGTTGGAGACAAAAACCCTGGCTTTTTCTGCACAAACTTTCCCATTAAAGCACTACGCCAGTTTTCAAATCTGTGAAAACTGGCATAGTGCACTGTTACCTCAAAAATTATACCCTCCAACATGTCATTCTGAAAGAATCCCGAAAGGGCCTTACGTCTTGGGAAATTGAGCACTGTGCTTATGCGTCACAAGATTCCTCCTGAATGACCTCGTGAAGTGCTCATAAAAACTAAGGTAACAGTGTAGTAAGCGATTGAATCTTTGCAAAAAAAATCTTGATCTACCACCTTCGATCACCACCGCACCGGCTTTTGATTCAGATTAACATACACCTGCTTCGCTTGCAAGTAATTCTCAATGCCATACTTTCCCAACTCCCGCCCGATGCCGCTTTGCTTGTATCCGCCCCAAGGCCCTTCCATCGGCGCAGGGTGATAGTGATTGACCCAAACGATGCCCGCGCGGATTTTTTTGACGAGCTGCATGGCTTTGGTGAAATCCTTCGTCCACACGCCGGCGGCCAAACCGTACTGCGTATGATTGGCAAGCCGAATGGCCTCTTTCTCGTTTTCAAAGGGAATAATCGCCACCACCGGGCCGAACACTTCCTCTTGCGCTAGACGCGAATTGAAATCAACGTTATTGAAGATCGTGGGCTCGACAAAATAGCCTTGCGCAAGTGAACCGCCTGGCCGATTCCCTCCGCAAACGAGCTTGCCGCCGTCTTCCTTTCCAATGCGAATATAGCCTTCCACGCGCTCGCGATGCTCCGCCGTTACCAATGGCCCCATTTTCGTATCGGCTTCCATGCCATTGCCCAGGCGGATTTGTTTGGCGCGTTCTGCCATCGCTTCGACCAGTTCTTTGTGAATTGACTTCTCCACCAAAATGCGAGAGCCGGCGGAACAAACTTCCCCTTGGTTATAAAAGATGCCGAAAACGGCGCCGGCAATCGCCATCTCAAAATCCGCATCGGCGAAAAAGATATTCGGCGATTTGCCGCCAAGCTCGAGCGTGACTTTTTTAAGATTCGTTTCCGCTGCAGTTTTGAGAATCCACTTGCCCACCTCCGTGCTGCCGGTAAAGGCGATCTTATCGACATCGTGGCTTTTCACCAGCGCTGCGCCGGCGGTAGGACCTTCGCCGGTGACCATGTTGACGACCCCCTTGGGCAATTCGGCAATGCCATCGAGAATTTCCGCAAGCTTGAGCGCGGTGAGCGGTGTTTGCTCGGCGGGTTTCAAAATGACCGTGCAACCGGCAGCAAGCGCCGGCGCGATCTTCCACGCCGCCATCATCAGCGGGAAATTCCAGGGAATAATCTGACCGCACACGCCCACCGGTTCCTTCAGGGTAAAATCGAGCGCGCGTCCCGAAATGGGATTCACTTCGCCGGTGATTTTATTTGCAAGGCCCCCGTAGTATTCGAAAGAATCTGCCGCGTCTGCCACATCACCTTCAGATTCCGAAAGGGGTTTGCCCATGTTCATGGTTTCGAGTCGCGCCAATTCTTCGGCTCGAGCTCGAATGGCTTGGGCGACCTGCAAAAGAATGCGGCCGCGTTTGACCGGAGCTAAATTCGGCCACTCGCCCTCATCAAATTCCCGCCGCGCCGCGACGATGGCTCTTTCAACATCTGCAACCGTGGCTTCGGGAACTTGTGCCATGACCTCGCCTTTGGCAGGATTAAAGATATTGCGTGTTTGGTCATTTCCGGCGCCAACGAACTGGCCATCAATATACATGCGGTAGGTCATGAAGGCTCCATTAAGTTTCTGTTGAATCGTTGGGAGAATCAAACTTGCTTCATTTATTTTGCCCTAAATCGGCTTGCCTATCATTTTGCGCCCATTTACAGCGTTTTCCTTTTGAATATCCAAGTAACCACGTTTGTCATATTGAAGTAATAACAGCTAAACCCACGCATTCAATTGAAAAACGCTGGAGCTATTCTCTTTTCAACAGCCTCACCCCGCCATACACCACCGGCCCGGACAGCAATGCCAGCGCGCCGATCAAAAACTGCCTTTGATTGAACACCCCGTCTTCAAACACCGTGCTACCCATCGCCACGAGCGCAATCACCCAAGTAGGCAACATCGCCAGAAACATGCCCGGCGTGCCCAATGGAACACGGAATGGCCGTATCATTTCCGGGTGCTTGCGCCGCATCGCCCAGACGTTGGCATAGATCAAAATATTGCTTGACATTTGAAACCAGGAATAAATAATGATCAGTTGTGTGAAATCAAATAATGTAAGCACGCTGTAGGTCAGGCTTCCTATGAATAACGAAAGCGTGGGGGTGCCAAAGCGCGGATGCAAACTCGTGAGAAACTTCGGGAAAAAACCGTCTTCTGCCAAAGTCAAGGGGTAACGTGAGGCCGCAAGCATCGTGACATTGAGCAGCAGCGCGTTGCTGCACAGGGCACCGAACGTCATGAAATGGCCAAGCCACTCGCCGCCGATTTGTGCGGCTGCGGGTGAAAAGTAAGCGCCTGCCCATTCCTGCCAATTGCCCAATGCCGCAAGCCCGGCCAATGTGGGCAGGAAATAACTCAGCATCGCCAGGGTCGCGGCAAACAATAATGCCGGCGGGAAAATGCGTTGTGGATTCTCGACTTCTTCCGCTGCGGCCGAGAGTTTGTCATAGCCGGAATAAAGCCATATCGCCAACATCAACGCGCTGCCGAATCCGGTGATGAAGTTTTTTCCCGATGCCAACAAAGGTGAAAAAGGATTGTATTGCCATTTTGCCACGCCGAGCACGAGCATGATGACAAAAGGCATGAGTAAAATGATACTCAATACAATCGCGGTGTTGCCCACCACTTGAATGCCGCGCACGTTGAGATAGTGCATGCACCAAATCAGCCCCAGACAAGCGAGCCAGTGATAGATGCCGGTCAGTCCCGGCAGCCAGTTTTGCAAATAATTGGCAAAGAGCACTGCAAATGAGCCATTGGTAACAACCCCCGTCATCCACGCCCACCAACCGGCTTGGAATCCCCAAAAATCACCGAAGGCCATGCGCGACCAGCGATACTGCCCACCCTCGACCGGAAGCATGGTCGTCAATTCTGCGACCGCAAAGGAAATCGGAATACTGAAAATAAAAGGCATAACGACAAGCGTTATCAACGCGATGCCCGGCCCAGCCCCGGAGACCATGTCTTCCAGACCGAAAGCACCGGCGCAGGCTGCACCGTAAATCATGAAGGCGAGTTGGAGAAAGTTGGCTTTCCTCGGTGTCGATGAGGGCATGGCGGCTCCGGCAGGCAAAAGTGGGTTACTGGATCGCTGGATTGTTGGATTACTGGAGTGTTGGATTGCTGGATTACTCGGTTACTGGATTATTGGATTACAGGGTCACTGGGCCAATGGATCATTACATGAGTTGAAGGCCTCCCACACCAATCCACCAATCCACCAATCCAACAATCCATCACTCCAACACTCCACCGATCCTTCACTCCATTCCTTCGCGGGGGAGGTGGCGTTCGCGAATCTCATCGAGCAAGCCGCCGTGTCCGAGCCGCACCAGATCGCGGCGCGTAATCCGATCTCCTGCCAGCAGGCGCGGCAACACCAAATCAAACGCATTTTTCTTGGGCGAGCGCACGCAGCCTGGCAACCCGACGACCGGCACGGTCCCGCAATAGCCCACCAAGAGTAAATTGCCGGGGTCAACCGGTACGCCAAAATGCTCCACTTTACCACCGATTTGCTCAATCGCAGAAGGCACGACGTCGTGGCGATCGATGATTGCCGTCATGCTCGCAATTAAAATCATTTCGCACTGGCCGGCGAGCTGCTGGCGAATGGTGCGTGCAATGTCATCGATCTCATGATCAGTAAAGTCCGTGCGATAAAGAGACGAGCCGGCTTGTGCCAATCGCGCCTGCAACGCCGGCGTGAACTCTGTGACCAGACGTTCGTGCGGACGCATCAAAGCTTGTGGGTTGGCGGAATCGGCAAGCACGCCGCTTTGGTGAGCCGTCACGATCAGACCGACGCGCCGCATGGGCAAAATCTGCACAGAGAGAATCGGTGCCTGCGCCTGGCCGAACTGTTCAACAGCTTCGGCAGATTGTCGCGGAACGGCGAATGGTATGATCTTAACCGTTGCGACCAACTGCGCCGAAGCCACCAGAAAATGATTCGGCAAGGTCATGATGGTAATACCGTCGTGGATTTCATTTATGGCGTCAATGGCTTCGACGTTGATGCGCAGTAGACCGCCGCTGGCAGCCTTCAGATTGGCGCGGCCCGTGGCGGCGCGCGGTGAAAATATACCCGGCCCGATCACGGCCGCTGCAATGCGTTGGGCGGCCTCGTTCTCGCCCACGTCATCGGTTGTGAGACGGGCAACGTAAATATATTCGCGGCCCAACTCGGCCAGCCGGCGAGCACTTTCCGCCGTCACAATCTGGCCCTTGGTCGAAACGCGCCGGCCATGGACGTCAAAAAAATTATGGGCAATGACCTCTCCCACGGCCTGTGCGAGAGGGACGCGTAAGAATTTCATGGCGATGATTCCAGTCAGGGCATCGTGTACCGGGCTGCGAAAAATATCCTGTGGATCTCCGGAACGTCCCGCTAGGCCATGTTTTTTCTTTTCTGCTGGCGACGCGCTCCTGTGCCACCGGAAAGAATTGTGCCAAGCTGCTCCAACGACTCTAAATTATGCACTGGCAAGAAATCATCGATAAAAGGCATGGCCGCACGTATGCCCTGGGTCAAGGGCTCATATTTTTGATCACCTAGCAACGGGTTGAGCCAGATCAGTTGGCGGCAGCTCAGCGACAAGCGCTCCATTTCCCGGCGTAACAATGGAATATCTCCACAATCCCAGCCGTCGCTGATGATCATGACCACGGCGCCGCGGCTCAAAACACGGCGGCTCCAGAGATAGTTGAAAGTTTTTAACGCCTCGCCAATTCTTGTACCGCCGGCCCAGTCGCTTACGGTTTGCGCAACCGCCGCGAGCGCGTCATCAATGTCACGCTGGCGTAAATAGCGCGTGATGCGCGTCAAGCGCGTACCGAACACGAAGGTCTCGATCTGCCGCATACCGGCGGTCATCGCATGCATGAAGTGCAGGAGCATGCGCGAGTATTGTTCCATCGAGCCGCTGATGTCGCACAGCATGGCAATGGGCCGCGGCCTGGTATCACGGCCGTGCCAGCTCAGCTCGATCATTTCGCCATGGCGGCGCAAGCTCGCACGCACCGTCCGCCGCAAATTCAGCAGGCGGCCTCGCCTGTCCGGTTTCAACCGGCGTGTGCGTTTGGGCGCCGCGGGCCAGCGCATATCCTCCAGCAAGCGCTTGGCGGCAATGATCTCCTGTGCCGTAAATTGGGCAAAATCCTTTTTGCGCAAAACTTCGAGTGGGCTATAGGTAAAAATGAGCTCCAGGGCCTGCTCCTCTTTGCGCTGGGGGTCTGGAGGCTCTGGTTGAACAAATTGCTCGGCATTTTGCAGCGCCTGCCGGACGCGGAGCAAAGGTTTTGAATGCCCTGGCTCGGGCGCGTCAACCGCAGGCAAGAGCAAGCCCGCTATCCCCGGCAATTGGGAAGGCGCGCGCCAAAACAGGTAAAATGCCTGGGCAAAAATTTCAAGCTGCTCATGTCGCGTCACAAAAATGCTTTGCAGGGCCTGAAAAACTTCCTCTCGTTCCCGAAAGCCAATCAGCTCCAATGCGCGCAATGCATCCATAATCTGGCTGGTGCCAACCGGCAAACCGGCATGGCGCAGCACCCGGCCAAAAGCGATCATGTGGCGGGTCAAGCGCTGTGCCGAGATGGTGGTATTTGCGGGGAGGGTTGACATCGATGGGTGAGTTTGATGGATTGATGGATTATTGGATTGTTGGATTAATGGATTAATGATTGAGCTTACTTTGGATGATATTCTTCGATATCATCCGAGATGCGTGTGACCCAGGTGCCATCTTCCCTCTTTGCTTCCAAGCTCTCCAACAACTTCCAAAGATGTTTCTCCACGTCATAGTGCAAGGTATCCAATTCATCAAACTCTTGCTGAGAAATTTGGCTTGCAACTTTAAACGTTATTGCTCGCGAAAGCGTTTCAGACAATGAGCCAAGTGCGATATAGACATGCTGGATATACTCATGAATGGACCGCCGACTATAACCCTCGGAGATATTAGCTGAAACTGACTGTGCTGGATCTGCGATTTGTGATCGCAACTTGAAATCAATCTTGTTGTCAATATAAACAATCCTGCATACGAGTTTGTACAACTCTATCGCCTTCTGCCAAACCCGAAGCGTCATATAGCCCCGATTCTTGTTGCGAAATCGTGTATATTCGGTCATAGATATACCCTCCATTTTGCGCAGTATTGTCTACCAATGACAGTTAGTTGCCCTCCACCAATCCACCAATCCACCAATCCACCAATCCACCAATCCATCACTCCAATTCCCTGATCTTCTCTAAGATCTTCGCAGCCTCGCTTCCCCGCACTTTCACAATATCGTCCTGGTATTTCAACAACGTGCCCAGGGTGTTGTCCACCAGCTCGGGGTGTAGGTCCGTTTCCGCGAGTGTCATCAGCGCCGAGGACCAATCCAAAGTTTCGGCGACGCCTGGAAGCTTATAGAGATCGATCGTGCGCAATTCCTGGACGAAGGCCACAATCGCGTTCGCAAGCTTTTGCGGAATTTCCGGGACTTTGGAGGTGACGATTTGATATTCTTTTTCTGCGGTAGGATAGTCGATCCAAAAGTACAAGCAGCGGCGCTTCAAAGCATCGTGAATTTCGCGCGTGCGGTTCGAAGTAATGACCACCGCTGGCGGCTGCGGTGCGGTGATCGTGCCGATTTCGGGTATGGTGATTTGAAAATCGGAAAGCAATTCTAGGAGAAAGGCTTCAAACTCTTCATCGGCGCGATCGAGCTCGTCGATGAGCAGGACCGGCGCGTTGCCGGCGTGACCGTCCAGGGCCTGCAACAGCGGCCGGCGAATCAAGAACTCCGGCCCGAAGATCTCGTGCAAAATGTGCTTCTCGTCGCGGTGGCCGGCGGCCTCCAGCAGGCGAATATGCAGCATCTGCCGCGTATAGTTCCATTCATACACGGCGTTGTGCACGTCCAGGCCCTCATAGCATTGCAACCGAATCAGCGGCGTTGCCAGCATGCTGGCTAACACCTTTGCTACCTCGGTTTTGCCGACACCGGCTTCGCCTTCCAAAAAGATCGGCCGGTTCATCTTCAAGGACAAAAAGATGGTCGTGGCCAGGCTGCGTTCGGCGATATAGTTTTGCTGCAGGAGCGCTTGGTGGATGTCGTCGATGGAATTAAAATTCGGCATGCCGTATGTCCTTAACGAAACGGGGAGCCGGCGTTACGCAAAAATTTGCGCGGGATATTGATGAATTATAGTCACTTGGCTTCCATTTTCTCTTTCACACATTCAAAAAACATACCTGCCAGCTTTTGCGTCACTCCGCCCATCAACCGGCCACCCACGGAGGCAAGCATCCCGCCAATGTTCACGTCGGCCGTCCAGTCTAAACTGGTGGTATTCGCATCGACAGCGCTCAGCCTCATCTCGCTCTCGCCATCGACCACACTGCCCGTTGCACTGCCGTGTATTTTCATGCGCGCACGGTTGGGGGGCTCCAATTCCAGCCACTCGACGTTCATGGAGAAGGCGGCAGTGAAGGATCCAACGCCAAATCCGACTTCGGCATTGAAATGAGAGGGATCGATCACTTCAAGAGACTTCAGTCCCGGCACGCATTTGCTCACCTGCTTGGGATCGATGAGCAAGAGCCAGGCTTTATGTTGCGGAAGATTGAGGGTTTGTTTGCCTTCGAAGTGCATGGGGATTCTCCGTGCTGGTTGCTGGATACTCGATTCTGGATTCTTGGTACAGCAAAAAACTTCACATCGCATCAAACATCAAACATCCAGCATCAAGGATCGAGCATCAAACTTCTGCTTGCATCCGGCACAGCAGAAGTAAAAAGGCTCGTCATTAAGCAGCGAGGTATATCGCGCCGTCGCGATCTCCACCATCATTCCGCAAATCGGATCTTGGGCCTGGCCCGAGGGCTTGCTGCCTGCGAGCGGCAGCGGTTGCGGTGCGCTCGCCGTTAGAATCGGCAGCTCGGTAGATGCAGGCCGGCGTCGAATTTTCACAATCTCCGCTACAATGCTGACGGCGATCTCCTCCGGCGTTTGTGCGCCAATATCCAAGCCGGCGGGAAATTTTATACGCCCCAATTTTTCGGGCGGCATGCCGATCTCGCGCAAATAATCTACTGCCGCCTGCCCGCGCTTCTTGCTGGCAACCAGTGCAACGTATGGCGCGTTGGTATTGAGAGACTGCTCGAGTGCACTCTCATCGTATTTGCCGTGGGTAGCGATCACGACGAAGGTTTGCGGTGAGAATTTGAGCGGGCTTAAATCGAGACCGGTCAGAATCGTGTCGGCTTCCGGGAAACGTTCACGGGTTGCAGCGGCATCAATGACAGCAACGGAAAAACTCAGTGCTCGTCCGAGGCGGGCGAGCGTTTCCACCACTGGCGATTCACCGATCAAAATCAGTTGCGGCCGGGGCAAAACCGGTTCGAGATAAATCTCCAAAGTTCCTCCGCTATGACAGGTCATCAAAAACTCAAAAACGCCGGATTCGGATTTCATTTCATCGGACACTGAGGGCCCGATGCGTAAGAGGCGTGGCTCGCCGTTGCGCAGCGCTTTTAGAGCTTCTTGCCGGACAATCGGCTCCGCGCATGCCCCGCCAATCCAGCCGTTTAATGTGCCGTCCGTCGTAATGATCGCCTTCGCCCCGGGCTTTGACGAAGTAGGTTTTTCGCAGCGCACCACGGTGGCAATAGCAAAGGGCTCAGCGGCGGCGCTGAGAGCATGGACTTGGTTCCAGAAGTTCTCGGACATAAACTAACTCTCGCGATTCTTCATTTTCAGATAAAACCCATAGTGCTTATCAGGCGCCGAGTACTTTGGCCGCGAGCGCCGTGCCCGCCACTCGTGCGCGAATCTTTGCGAAGGCCGTTTCCCGGGAGGTTGAAGTATCGTCCCCGAAGGGAGAGAAACCGCAGTCGTCAGTCGTTCCCAATTGGGCGAGCGGAATGTATTCGGCTGCTTCCAGGATCTGGTCCCTCACTTCTTCCATTTTTTCCACCCTGGGATTGATCGGATCAATTACGCCCACAAAAATGCGGTGATGGGCTTTTGCGTGTTCCTTGATAATCTTCAGGACCCTAGCGCGGTCACTCTCGCTGGCGAGCTGAATGTAAAAATTCCCAACCTTGAGCTCGAACAAGCTCGGCAGAAGTTTGGCATAGTCTACATCTGCGCTGTGGGTGGAATCTTGGTCGCCACCCGGGCACGTGTGAACTCCGATTCTCTTTCTCTCTTCCGCCGAAAAACGATCCAGTGCCCGATTATTCAGGTCGATGAAGCTCTTCAAGAGCTGCAAGGTCGGATCGAGTTTGACCGCGAGCCTTCCTTCCGTGAAATCGATCTGAACATTGAACGCACCCTGCTGAAGGCAACGGCGAATATCGGTTTCATGCTCGCTCAGAAGGTCTTCTGTAAACGCTTCTTTGGAATAACCCTCAATACCAGTTTGTGGGTAGAGAAGGCTCAATGCCGATGCCGAGATCACTGCCTGCTTCACGGGAGCACGAGCATGTCTCTTTGCCACTTCCAAATACGCATCAGCATAGGTTTGGTAGCGAAAGGGCCCGCCGGTTAGCTTGGGCAACTGGCGCGTATGCCCATCAGCGAAGGGAATAGTGACTCCACCAGGTGCTAGATTCTTAAGCCCGTGAATCGGATAGGTGGCAAAACTGGGCTTGGTCTGTTCGCCGTCGGTAATCACCGGTGATCCAGTGGCCTCGAAAAGCTGAATGGTATCGAGAATTGCTGCGTGGTACAACGAATCCAATTCCTTTGGCGAAATGCGGCCGGCTTGGTACGCTTGCATGCCTTCGATCAAAGCTCGCGGTCTTGGAATGCTGCCAATAGGTTCAGTAGGTATTACCATAACTGGAATCTCTCAATTTTTGAATGGTTGATTGACGAATGCGAACCCAGACAACAGGACATATCTGAGCGGCTCGACAAATTGGTTATCTGGGTTTCGGTTACTCCGCCACGCCCTTCTCCTGCAAAATCTCCCACACCTTCCACGGCGTGATTGGGATGTCGAGATGCTGCACACCGAGATGCCACAACGCATCGACCACTGCGTTGGCAACGGCGGCTGGCGCGCCCACGGTCGCAGACTCGCCGACACCTTTGGCACCAAGCGGATGATGCGGTGAAGGCGTACAAGTTTCCCCTAATTCCCACTTCGGGGTCTCAACAGCAGTGGGTAGCAAATAATCCATGAAACTACCGCCTTGGATGTTGCCCTGCTCGTCATAATTGATGGCTTCGTACATCGCCGGCGCCAATCCCATGGTAAGACCGCCGTGAATCTGGCCGTCGACGATCATCGGATTGATACGATTCCCGCAGTCGTCGACTGCCACAAAGCGCCGAATTTTCACTTCACCTGTGCCTCGGTCAATATCCACGACGCAAATATAGGAGCCAAAGGGGTACGTAAGATTGGGCGGATCGTAATATGAAACTGCCTCGAGGCCGGCTTCCATGCCCTGCGGATGATTGGTGTATGCCGCAAAGGCAATGTCCTGGATCGTCTTGCTTTTGCTGGGCGAGCCTTTGACGTAGAACTTACCGCGCTCCCAAACCAAATCATCTTCGGCCGCCTCCAACAAATGCGCCGCGATCTTCTTGGCTTTGTCGCGAATCTTCCGCGCCGCCATGGCGCCGGCTGCGCCGGCAGTCGGCGTGCTGCGACTGGCATAAGTGCCCAAACCGTACGGCGCCGTATCGGTGTCGCCCTCTTCGATTTGAATGTCTTCTGCCGGAATGCCCAGTTCTTCCGCGACCAGTTGCGCATACGTGGTCTCGTGCCCCTGTCCCTGCGATTTGGTGCCGAAGCGGGCAATGGCTTTGCCGGTTGGATGCACGCGAATCTCCGCGCTGTCGAACATTTTCAGGCCGAGAATATCGAAGTCCTTCGACGGTCCGGCGCCGACGATTTCGGTGAAGCTCGAGATGCCGATGCCCATCAGCTCACCGCGGCTGCGTTTCTCCGCCTGCTCCTTCCGCAACGCTTCGTAGCCGATCATGTCCATGGCTTTGCGCAACGCCGTGGTGTAGTTGCCACTGTCGTACTCCCAACCGAGCGCCGATTTATATGGAAACTGCTCGGGTTTGATGAAGTTTTTCATGCGCCACTCGGCGGGATCAACTCCAACAGTGTGCGCCACGATGTCTGCCATGCGCTCGATGGCATGCACCGCCTCGGTAACGCGAAACGAGCAACGGTAAGCAATGCCGCCCGGCGGCTTGTTGGTGTAAACGCCGTCAACTTCGACAAATGCATTTTTGAAATCATACGAGCCGGTGCAAATGTGAAAGAGGCCGGCAGGGAATTTCGACGGGTTCGCGGCCGCATCGGTGTAGCCGTGATCCGCGATCGTTTTGATGCGCAGCGCCTGCACGGTGCCGTCCTTCTTTGCCGCGATTTCAGCGCTGATGTGATAGTCGCGCGCAAACGAGTCGGCTTGAATGTTTTCCATGCGGTCTTCAATCCATTTCACCGGCTTACCGGTGAGAAACGAAGCCGCAACCGCGAGGACGTAGCCGGGATAGACCGGCACCTTGCCGCCAAAGCCGCCACCGATGTCGGGCGAGACCACGCGGATTTTGTGCTCGGCCAGTCCCAGGTGTCCCGCAACCAGAGCAACGACGGTGCGGATGGCATGCGGCGCTTGCGTGGTCATGTACAGCGTCAATTTTTGATTGATGGCGTCCCAGCTCGCAACGCAGCCGCAGGTCTCGATGGAACAAACGTGAATGCGGGGAATGTACATGTCTTGCTGAACCCTAACCTCGGCCTGCTGGAAAGCCTGATCCGTCGCGGTCTTGTCGCCCACCTCCCAGTGCCAGATGTGATTACTCTCTTTGTCCTCGCGGACTTTGGTGGCGCCGGGCGCCAAAGCCTTAAATGGATTGACCACCACCGGCAGCGGTTCGTAATCCACCTCGACAGCGGCCATGCCATCTGCGGCGAGGTATCGTTCCGTCGCCAGGACGGCGGCGACTTCCTGCGCCTGGTATTTCACCGTATCAATCGGCAATACCATTTGCTTGTCGCTCATCAGCGTCGGCATCCAGGCGAGATTATACTTGTCCAGATCTTTGCCGGTGATGACGGCGAGCACGCCGGGAATTTTCAAAGCCTTTTCGGAATTGATGCTTTTGATGCGCGCATGAGCGTACGGGCTGCGCACGATATCGAGATAGAGCATATCGGGCAATTTGATATCGTCAACGTAATTGCCCTTACCCTGCAAAAAGCGCGGATCTTCTTTGCGCTTGAGCGAATGACCCATTCCGTGGACTTCGGGCATGGTCGTGGTCTCCACAGTAAACTTGAGAAAGATTATCAATTCACAATTCGCAATTCACCATGGACAATTGTGAATTGTGAATTGCGAATAGCCAATTGTTAATTTGCAAGGAAAGAGATTCAGCACTATACCTTTGTCATTCCTGAGGAAACTCCTTATGATAGCATTCACAAAGTTCCAAGTTAGAAAGGTCCCGCTGAACGGGATCACGTTTAGCTTCTAAATTTTGATGCAAAATTCAAGTGGTAAGAGTAAACTCTTTACGCCCGCATTTTCTCCGCGGCATATTGCACCGCCTTGACAATATTCACATACCCCGTGCAGCGACACAGGTTGCCCGAGATCGCCCAACGAATCTCATCTTCGCTCGGGCTCGGGTTTTTCTTAAGCAGAGCGTGCGTCGTCATCATCATTCCCGGCGTGCAAAAGCCACATTGTAGGCCATGCTTCTCCCAGAAACCCTCCTGTATCGGATGCAGCTTGCCGTTTTGCGCCAGGCCTTCGACGGTCATGATTTCACCACCATCGGCCTGCACGGCAAGAACGGTGCAGGATTTAACCGGCGTACCGTTGAGTAACACCGTGCACGCGCCGCAGTTCGTAGTATCGCAGCCGATATGCGTGCCGGTCAGTCCGAGCGTTTCGCGAATAAAGTGTACCAAAAGCAGGCGAGGCTCGATCTCCGCCTTGCGCTCAACGCCATTAACTTTGACTTTTATCGGTAAACTCATTTTGGTCTCCGCAAGGGATTATTGGATTGGTGGATTATTGGATTGATGGGCTATCGGAATGCTGCTGTTGAAGAGTCAAACGACACAACAATCCAGCAATCCAATAATCCAAAAATCCATCGAGATTCATCGCGCCGCTTGTGCCCTTGCTATGGCGCGCTTAAGTGCCCGATAAGTAAGAATTCGAATCATCGCTCGCTTGTACTCCTCTGGTCCCCGCAAGTCTGCCGCCGGTTGTGCCTCCGTGGCCGCGAGCTCACCTGCCTTTTTGAGTGTGGCCTCCTCCGGCTTTTTGCCCCGCAAAAAATCTTCAGCCTTCGTGGCTTTTATTGCGGTCAGCCCAACGTTGGTGAGACCGATGCCGGCTTCCTTGATATTGCCTTCCTCCTCCAACATCAATTGCACAGCCACACCGGCAATCGCGAAGTCGCCAACCTTGCGCTCGAGCTTCATGTACGCACCGCCGCTGCGGGGCTTGGGCATGGGCACACGAATTTCGGTGAGAATCTCGTCGGGACTCAGTGCGGTTTGGAAGGCATCAACAAAAAAGGATGCAATCGGAATCGTGCGCTTGCCCTTGGGGCCAGTCGCGATGATCTCCGCTCCGAGCGCGAGCATGGTGGCGGGATGATCGTTGGCCGGATCGCCATGTGCAAGATTGCCACCCACCGTTGCCATGTTGCGCACCAGCGGATCGGCAATGACTCTGGCGGTGTCAGCGATGATCGGATACTTGGTTTTGATCAAGTCCGATTCCTCCACTGCCGCTTCTCTTGCCAGGGCCCCGAGGTGCAAGAAGCCGCCGGATTCTTTGATATAGTCCAGCGCCGGGATGCGGTTGATATCGATGAGAACCTGCGGAGCCGCCAGCCGCAATTTCATGGCAGGAAGGAGACTGTGCCCGCCTGCCAGCACTTTCGCGTGGGAACCGTGCTGCTGGAGCAAGGCAATCGCCTTACGAATGGTTTTGGGTGCAACGTAATCGAAGCTTGCAGGGATCATGCGTATCTCCTTTGCCTTTGATTTACGATTGGCGACTTGCGATTGACGAGTTACGAAGGATGTGTCAGAATCTGAAATCGCCAACCTGACACGACGCAAATTCTGATTTCACCATTCCGCATTCCGATATTGTTCCGGCGCTTTCCCGCGTTTTTCGAGAATCTTGGGTTGCTTGAGCAGAGGCGCATCGGGTTTGATGTCGAGTAATTGCACGTTAAAACGCCAATCGTCGCCAAAATCGAAATGATAAATGAAGGACTGATGGACGGCCAGATCTAATTCGCCGATCTTTACTTCGTCAGCCGTAAGCCCCTCCCCGGCGCGCGGCGATTCAATGCGTTCTTCCGAGCGCCACCTGTTGTCCATATAAAAGGCGTACAGATGGTCATCATCAAATTGAAAAGCGTCTTGGATCGCATCATGTAAATCGGCCAAGGTGTGCCTGCTGGAAAGTGCGAGGGTACGCCAAATTGAAGGTGTCAGACTGACCTTGAAAACAAAATTGCCCTTGACTGCTTTGGGAAGCTCGCGAGGTAAACGCGAGCGTAATTCATCCTTCGCGCAAAGATGGCGAAATAACTCGATGGAGCTGGTGCCAGCTTTGTCCTGATACTCTTTCATCGCCGGCAGTATGCCTTCGCCACGGAGATAAGGAAGGTTCCAGTCCACAAGTGGGCGATGACGCATGAGGATTTTGGCCAGGGTAATTCCCAGCTCCGACGGGATCAAAGCAGCGATGGGAAAGATGCTTTTCACACTATAATTCTGGTGCAATGTGTCATCCCGCTCCAACCTATACCAACTGAAAAACGAAAGGCTATGCACAAGGGTCGGTGGGATCATGAAACTTAAAGTATGCAATAAAGAGGCGTCTTCGTTGCGCGAAAGCGCCGAACCACATTTGAGTTTACGGAATCTTTCCAAAAAGCCGTGCATCGTAAAAATAATGAAACTGCCGCGACGCGAGTCACCCAAGTCTCCCCATGAGCAGTCCATCCACAAAGTCTCCAAAAGGAAAAAATATTTTTCCGCCGGCGTTAGTGCGCGATAGGCCGCCAACCGCTCTGTTACCTGCAATTTCTTCTGCATTTTGTGAGCCATTTTACGAAACAGCCTCCCGGCGAGCGCGAGATGAAAGTAAAGGTGCAATTGCGGATAAAATAGCTGCGGTGTACGCGGGGTGTTTTCGGTGTTCGGGCACGTCATCGCTTCGTTCAGCGCGGCCAGGTGCTCGTATGGCAGGTGTTCCGACGCTTTACCCAGAGCGAATGAGTTTTGCTCCAAATACCTGGCGAAGGTGTCAAAATCCTTGAGAAGCGGCGTCGGCTCGGTATCGGTGAAGTGAAATTTCATTGTTGTGGAATTCTAAGTATTTCTCTCGAATCAGTTTGCGACAAGATGCCAAAAAACGGAATGTGGCCAGTACATTAAAAGCAGATCACATGTTGAATCGTAGGCCGCAGTGTCTGTACCTCCCAAATTGTGAATAGTGAATTGCCAATTTACAATTCACCATTCACAATTCACCATTCACAATTCATAATCTTCGCAGTCATATCATATCCTGCTCACCGCCATCTGCAGGGCCCGCTTCGCCATCACCATGCACAAATGCGCACGATATTCCGCGGAAGCGATAAGATCGCTCAACAGATCAGCAGGATGAGCCACTTTTTCGGCGGAGGAATTGATGGTCTCTTCATTCAACATTTCACCAATCAACGCCTCCTCCACGGCGGTGGCGCGAAAGACTGAAGGCGCCGCGCCTGTGACTGCGACGCGCGCCTCTTTGCATTTGCCTTTCCCGTCCACTGCCACCATTACGGCGACGCCGGCCACGGCAAAGCGCGAAGCCGGATGCGGGAATTTAGCATAGGCGGCAGCCTTGCCCTTGCCCAGCACCGGGAAGCTGATCCTGGTGATCATCTCTTTCGGCGACAGCGCGGTTTCAAACAGGCCTTTGAAAAATTTGTCCGCCGGAATCACACGCTTCTTTGCCTTGCTGCTCGCCTCGATCTCGGCGCCCAATGCCAAGACAATGGCGGGATAATCCGCCGAGGGGTCGGCGTGTGCCAGGCTGCCGCCGATGGTGCCATGATTGCGCACCTGCGGATCGCCGATGCCGCTTGCGACTTCCGCCAATACTTGACAATTGGATTTCACGACGTCGGAATACTCGACCATCCGATGGGTCGCCAGCGCGCCGACGTGAACTTTGCTGCCGGTTTTCGAGATTTTGGCCAACGCGCCGATTCCAGTGATATCGACCAGGGTTGCCGGCGAATTCAAACGCAGCTTCATCGCCGGAATCAAACTATGTCCCCCAGCCAGCAATTTCGCCTTGCCTCCAGACTTGGCCAACCAGCTCAAAGCGTCTTGCACTGATTTGGCACGTACATATTCAAAAGTACTCGGGAACATTTTCGGTTCTCCATGAATTTGCGATGCTGGATGCTCGATACTGGATACTGAACACTGAATACTGAACACAGTTTACTTGCCATTCTCCCCACGCATCGCCCGCCACAACTTCTCCGAAGTCATCGGCATGTCGAGATGCTTGATGCCCAGGGGCGTCAAAGCATCCACCACGGCATTGACTACCGCCGGCGTCGAAGCTATCGTGCCTGTTTCGCCCACGCCCTTGACACCAAGCGGGTTGACCGGCGTAGGCGTCTCCGTGCGGGCTAACTCTAACATGGGAAAGAAGTCCGCTTTGGGTATAGTGTAGTCCATCAGCGAGCCGGTGATAAGCTGGCCGCCATCGTCGTAGACGGCACCTTCCCACAATGCCTGACTTATGCCTTGTGCGATTCCACCGTGCACTTGGCCGTCTACGATCATCGGGTTGATCACGCGGCCCACGTCGTCGACCGCGATGTAACGCAAGATTTTTGTGACCCCCGTGTCCTTTTCGATTTCGACGACACAGATATGCGTGCCAAACGGATAGGTACAGTTCGGCGGATCGTAATACGTGATGTCGTCGAGAAACGGCTCCATGCCTTTGGGGAGATTGTAGGCCAGCGCCGCAGCACCGGCAATTTCTTGAATCGTTTTAGCTTTGCTCGGCGAACCCTTGACGTAAAGCTTGCCGGCCTCATAGATCATATCTTCGGGAGCGGCCTCCAAAAGATGTGCGGCGAGCTTGCAAGCCTTTTCCTTGATCTTCTTCGCGCTGTTATACACCGCCACGCCGCCGACTGCGGCGCTACGGCTCGCATAGGTGCCATACCCAAACGGTGTGCCGAGGGTATCGCCCAGTTGTACCACCACGTCATCAATGGGAATTCCCAATTCTTCGGCGACAATCTGCGCAACCGTCGTCTCGTGGCCCTGCCCGTGTGATTGCGTGCCAATGGTGACGACGACTTTGCCGGTAAGATGCATACGCACATTGGCGCTCTCCCACATGGCCGCACCCCATCCCTGCCCGGTGAGCCCAATCCACGACGACGGGGCAGCGCCACAAATCTCGACGTATGAAGACAGGCCGATGCCGAGATAGCGGCCCTGCTTGCGCGCCTCCGTTTGTTCCTTGCGGAAACTGTGGTAACCGGCGATTTCAAGCGCCTTGTTCAGGGTCTTTTCGTAGTCGCCGTTGTCATATTTCAACCCGGCAAGAATGCCAACGGGATCATAAGGAAAATCCTGCGGCTGGATGAAATTTTTGCGCCGCACTTCGGCGGGATCCATTTTCAATTCACGTGCAACCAAATCCATAGCCCGCTCGACCACATACGTTGCTTCGGGACGGCCCGCGCCGCGATAGGCATCCACCATACCGGTGTTGGTATAAACGCCCAGGACGTTGCAGTAAATATTCGGAACTTTGTAGGCGCCGGAAAGCATGCGCCCGTACAATGTCGTGGGAATGCCGGGCGCTATCGTTGAGAGAACACCACCGAGGTTGGCATAGGTTTTCACTTTCAGCGCCGTGACCTTGCCGTCGCGCTGCGCGCCGATTTCGAGGTCGGTAATGTGATCGCGGCCATGAGTGGTAGCGACGTAATTTTCCTGCCGTGTTTCCATCCATTTAACCGGGCGGCTGATCTTCTTTGCCAGCGCGGCCATCAAGCAATATTCCGGATACAAGAAAATCTTTGTGCCAAAACCGCCACCCACTTGCGGCGCGATCACGCGCAACTTGGTCTCCGGGATGCTGAAGACGAAGGCGGTCATAAGCAAGCGCATGATGTGCGGGTCCTGGGACGTCATCCAAACGGTGAATTCCTCAGAGGCGGGATTGTACTGTGCCGCGCAGCCGCGCGGTTCCATCGGCGTCGGGAGGAGCCGCTGGTTGATTAGTCGTTGCTTGATGACAACCTCCGCTCCGCGTAAAGCCTGATCAGTTGATTCTAGATTGCCACAAGACCAATCCATGCAAATGTTGTTGGCCGCGTTCTCATGCAATTGCGGGGCGCCGGTCTGCGTTGCTTTCTCCGCATTGACTACCGTTTTCAACGGCTCATACTTTACCTCGATCAACGCCAGCGCGTCTTCGGCAATATAACGATTCTCGGCCACCACCACAGCAATGCCTGCACCGGTAAAGGTAACGCGATCAATTTCCAACACTCGGGGCGTGTTGACATGATTGGGGATTCGTCCCGCCTCTGCTTGCCAGGCACACGGCAACGCCGGCAATTCTTTGAAATCCTGCCCGGTGAACACCGCTATGACGCCGGGGTGCTTTGCCGCTTTGGCGGTATTGATACTTTTGATTTTTGCATGCGCGTACTGGCTGCGCAGAATAGCTGCATGCAGCATATCGGGAAGCTGAATATCTTCGAGATATTTTGCTTCGCCCGTGATCAGGCGCGGATCTTCACGGCGTTTGATCGCAGCACCGAATACTCCGGTTGACATGGTTCACCTCCCCATGCTTTCGGCCGCATACTGCACGGCCGCAACGATATTCTGATAACCCGTACAGCGACACAAATTGCCTTCCAGGCTGTGCCGAATCTCGGCCTCGCTCGGATGTGGGTGGCGTTGCAGCAGATCATAGGAGGCCAGGATCATCCCCGGCGTGCAAAAGCCGCATTGCAGGCCATGCTTTTCCCAAAAGCCTTGTTGCAACGGATGCAGCTCGCCGTTCTTTGCCAGGCCTTCAATGGTCGTCACCTCACGCCCATTAGCTTGCACGGCGAACATCGTGCATGATTTTGTCGAAATACCATCCACCAACACCGTACACGAGCCGCACTGGCTGGTATCGCACCCGACATTCGTGCCCGTGAGCCGGAGTGTCTCGCGCAGAAAATGTACCAGCAACAGCCGCGGTTCTACTTCGGCTTGCTGCTGGACGCCATTTACTTTTACTTTGATTTTGTGGGTCATGCCTTGCCTCCTGTTAGTGGCGCAGTTTCGGCCGCAACAAAAACGGATAAGAGATTCCAGGTGGATAGCGATATCGGGCGGGGAAAATTGCAATTGGAGATTGAGCAGGGTGAATTTGGGTTGGATTTACGACCGCTCTGGGCTGCGATCGAGCCTTCGAGCTGATGTTCGCCTTGCAGCTTGATTTCTTTAGCGCCGGGTAGGATTTCGGCAAGGAGGTCGGGATCGAGTGGTAGAGTCCTGATTTGAATCGGCGCGCCGGGCACGGAAACATTGCCCTCAGGTTTCATGGCAGTTTTCCTTTGACCAGGACAGCATCAAGCGAATTTCGCGCAAATCGTAGGCGTCAACTTTACCTCATTGCAAGCATAACCGAATTACAGAGAAAGTCAAGGCGAATCTTTCACTCGGTACGGGATCGTGAGTGTAGAAAGTTCATTTGCCCCACGGGGTGGGGTTGATGGTTGGTGGTTGATAGTCGATGGTCGAAGATGGAAGATAGAAGATAGATGATAGATGATCGGATGCTTCTGTACGATCTTCTATCTTCAATCCTCTATCCTCGATCCCCGAACTTCGATCTTCAAACACCAACGTCCCTCAAAACACTCACACCGCCTCATGCACCTCCCGCGCCACGCGATGCCCGGACTCCACGGCGCCGTTCATATAGCCCTGCCAACCGGCGGTGTGCTCGCCGGCAAAATGAATGCGGCCTTCGGGGTTCGCGATAGTCGGGCGCACAGTGGTGACCTCGCCCGGGCGAAAATATGCGTAGGTGCCGCCGGCCCAGGGATCCTCCTGCCACCATTTCACATAACCGCCTTCAAAATATTTCGGCGCTTCAGGATGGATCTCGCTCACCTTGGTCAAGATTCTTTCCACGCGTTGCTCGGCAGGGATACTTGCCATTTCCATTCCACTTTTGTCGGGAATATACGCCAGCAACAATCCGCGTGAGCCGGCTTGCCCGCCGCTGGCTTCATAAACCGAGCCGAGCGAATTTTGCAGGCTTTTGCGCGGCTCCCCCACGGATTTGAGCCAAAAGCGCTCGCGAAATTGCAGCGGCGCTTTCAGAATCTGGCCGTACGCGAGCGTGTTAATCACCTTCATTTTTTCCGGAGAGAGCGCCGGCGTAATCTCGAGCTTGCGCACACAGGAAAACGGCGCCGCAATAACCAGGCGCTCACCGCTGGTCTCTTGTCGTTTGTCATTTTCCAAAAAAGTCACGTGGACGCCATTGCCATCGTGCGCGATTTTCACCACCGGCCGCGCATAGTAAATCTGCTCGCGCAGTTGTGCAGCCAACGCTCGCGGCACCTGATCATTGCCGCCCGCAACGCGAAAGCTACCGCGGCTTTCCGGCAAAGCAAACTCATTCAGAAGATGCAAAGCAGAGATGCTGTCGATATTGATCGCCATCAAAGCGGCAACCGAGCGCTGCATCTGCTCCACCATCTCCGGCGGTGCCTCCATTTGTTTGAGAAATTCAGCAAAAGAGAGCTTGTCCAATTCCGGCAAGGAGGGATTTTGATGCGCGAAGGAGTCGATTTTTTTCACCGTCTCTTGCAGCTTCTCGTGCGTTTGGCGGGCGCGCGGTGAAAACTGCAGACCTTCGTCTTCCGTATCCACAAAGCTGCCGCGATAAAGCGGCAAGCCGAATTCGTCGATGTAGCGCAGCATGTAGTCGTGCACGCTTTCCACCCATTCGCCGCCGCATTCGGCATAGAGATTGTCCGCAAACGGCTCGCGCACCGTAAGCACCCGCCCGCCCGCCCGATTGCGCGCTTCGAGAATCAGGACCTCATGCCCGGCTCTGGTTAATTCATATCCCGCCGTGAGACCGGCCAACCCTGCGCCAATGATGATCACTTTTTTCGGGCGATTTGTTTTTTGACGAGAGAAGAACTTGGTTGTGCCGGCTTGGGCGAGGCTCATCGCGGGTCGCAGGGGAATAGTCGCGAGGGCCAGGAAAAGGGTTTTGAGAAAATCACGACGAGAACAGGAACTGAAATTCATAGGAGGCCTTGAGGTTGTTAATGAATCTGTCGGATTGACTTCATGGTCAATTCCAGAAAACAGTGGAGCACAACCATCCCACAGCTTGCAAATTATTGTTTTTTTCAGTAGCTTTGTTTTGAACGGAAGCTAAAAACGACAAAATATGAATCAAGCTGAACACTCGGCCTACTGGCTTTCACTCAAGAGTACTTTACAAAGATCAAGGAATTATACCAATGGCTGTTGCAGCAAATGTGAGTGACAAACTCGAACGATTTATTCAATTGGCCAAACAAGAATTGCGCTTAAATGCGGTCTTTCTATTTGGCTCGAACGCGAAAGGCATCACCCACGCCTGGAGTGACATCGAGTTGGCGATTGTCTCACCTGATTTTTGCGGTGACAGCTTCGAAGACACGAAAAAGCTTATTCCTCACATTCTGCAAGTCGATTCCGGAATCGAGGTTCATACATTTCGTCCAGAAGATTTTTCGACGGACAATCCTTTTGTCAAGGAGATTGTGGGCAGCGGCATTCGAATCTATT
The DNA here is from genome assembly GCA_050732395.1 of bacterium. Classification (GTDB taxonomy): domain Bacteria; phylum Zhuqueibacterota; class Zhuqueibacteria; order Zhuqueibacterales; family Zhuqueibacteraceae; genus JBIOXB01. The sequence goes on along the minus strand of JBOHQX010000026.1, from coordinate 18,808 downwards.
AATGCTCATGACTAATTCTCGACGCAAGAAAACGAGCAAGCAAGGCGCTTCATTAATAAATTTGCTGGTGTTGTTTTTCACGTCACGAATCAAATCGGAAATAGCCATTGATGGTCTCAGGCCGAAGAAGAGATGCGCATGATCGGCTACACCATTGACGACGATGGGTTTTTGACCTTTGTTCTTGATGATGCCAGCCATGTATTTGAACACGTCATCGCGCCAGGGTTTTTGCAGGAGGCTGGATCGACCTTTCACTGCAAATACTGCTTGGATGTATATTTGTGTGAACGTTCCAGCCATTGTGTTTCTCCCCCTTATTTCACCCCTTCGGGGTTTGCGAATACTTGCCGCAGTCGTCTATAATCATGTCACCGCTTCGCGGTAGGCTTCCGGCGACCTTTGCTGTGTTGATGATGGCATCGGAGCCAGGTTTCAATAAATTCCTTGGATTGCGACGACTGGTTCGATTAGCCCGGCTGTGTCGTAATTTGCAAGATCAGCGAGCGTTAAGTTCTTACTCCGCAGGGATAAACGACTAAAGCTTGATTCTTGTTGTAAGCCAGGGATTCACCCCGGTTCTTGCGCAATAATAACAAATGACAATTCCCATAAATTCGTCATCGTAATTCTGAAATCGTGTACTAAGCGACTATCGCGGCAAAAACCCAGCAATGATCGTCGTTTTCATTTCGGCAATACGGCTATCCTGCCAATTCCTCTAACATCACCTTCGCCTCGCGCAAATCCTTGGTCTCGAACCCTTCCGTGAACCAACCGTAAACTCCCGAGAGCAGCGTCAACGCTCGCGCGTGCTGGCCTTGTTTCTGCCACAAGCGGGCCAAATCCGCGGCCGCGCGCAATTCCCAGGCTTTCGCCGATTGCGCCCGCGCGCATTCCAATGCCTGTTGAAATGACGCTTCCGCTTCGGCAGTACGGTCCTGAGCTTGCAGGATCTTACCATGCACGCGCAACAACTCGGCATGATGGGCGTCGTGTTCATCTTGCAAGAGGGACTTATGCGCTTCTCGCCATAGTGAAAGCCCGTTTTCAATTTTTCCAAGCTTGCAATACTCCTCCGCCAAATAGGCCAAAGCACCGGCGCGGCCCAGCGAAGAGCCGGTATGGTTGAAGGCGGCCACGGCCTTCTCGATATACGCAATGCCTTGTTGCTGCCGGCCTTTCCTCAAAAGAATCTGCCCTTTATTCGAGGTACCGTGGGCTAACCAAAATGGAAAATTTTGTTCCCGCGCCAGTGTTAGCAAAGCGTCGACCTGCTTTTCAGCCGCGGCAATCTCACCCAGCAGAATCTGCATTTCGCTCGTGAAACTCAAAGCGAAGGCGCGCGTGAAGGGATGATCCAGCGTTTCCGCCAAAGCCAATGCCTGCTTCATCTTGTCCCAAGCTTGCTCCGGATAACCCAAATACCAAAGCACATTGGCGAGAAACACCAAACTGACCACGCCGGGATCCTGTCCGAACATCGAGGCATCCAGATTGAGGCGCTCAGGTCGATAAAGGCGAAGAGCATTTTCCAAATGCTCGCGCGCGAGAATCAAATCGCCGTGGTAAAAGCGCGAAATACCCGCCGATAAATGCGCGGTTAACAGCGTCGTTTCGTCTCCGGTCTGCTGAGCGAGCTGCATGAGCTCGGCCGCGAGCCCAAGCGATTGCTTCAAGCTCTGGCGCAGCAATGCCGATTGCCACAATCCCAAGAGCACGGGCAGACTGTGCCGGGTGTCGTTGAGCTGTTCGCAAAGCTGCCAGGCCCGGGAATAAATTTCCTCCACTTCAGGCGCCGCGTAGCCGCGGGTCGAAACCAGCGTCACTCCCAGAGTGCTCAGCAAGATCAGCTCACGCTGGTCGCGTTGCGCCGACGGGGAGAGCTGTTGCACCAGCTCCAACCCTTTGCGCAAATGCTCGTGCGCTTCGAGGTGTGCCGATTTACCGATCGCATGCTGTCCCGCCCACAGCCAGTACTCAACTGCGGTATCGGCCATGCCGGCTTCGGTATAATGGTAGGCCATCAATTCCGGTTGATGGGAGATGGAATCGAGAAATTTTTCCGTCAAAGCCTGGGCGATACGATAATGGAAAAACTGCCGCCTGCTGCGCAGCAAAGACTCATAAGCGGCGTCTTGAATCAGGGCGTGCTTGAAGCTGTACGTGTCGTGCGGCGGATCGCCCTGCTGCATGAGCAATTCGGCTTTCAGCAATTTCACCAGCGCCTCGTATAGCGTTTTTTCATCATGCGGCCAGACCGCGCGCAACAAATCAAAATTGAATTCGCGGCCGATGACGGCGGCGACCTGCGCCACTTCCTTCACCGCCGCCAGTCGATCCAATCGCGCCATCAATGAGTCTTGCAAAGTGGCGGGAATGGCGATGGCGGGCAAAGGGGCGGCCATTTCATAATGATCATCATACTCGATCACGTAGCTGGATTCCAAAATCATTTTGGTCAGCTCTTCCACGAACAGAGGCACGCCGTCGGTTTTCAGAATAATCTGAGCCGCCACTTCTTGCGGGAGCCGTTTCTCGCGCGTCAGCCCGGCCAGCATCAAGGCCACTTCTTCCGAATTCAGCCGGCTCAAATGAATCTGCTGATATTGAGCAGACGCAGGCCAGGCATGTTGAAAAATCGGGCGCGCCGTCAGCAACATAAGCACGCGCGCCGTGACGCATTTTTCCATCAACATGCCGAGTAATTCGAGCGTGGAAGGATCGGCCCAATGCAGATCTTCCACGATCAATAGCGCGGGCCGCAGACAGGATCTGCGCAGCAAAAAATTGCAAAAACCAACCAGCCTCATCTGCTTCTCACGATCCGGCGTGAGCTGTTTGCTGCCATAACGCTCGCCCACCGGTACTGAGAGCAGTGCGGCAAAAGCGGGCACGACTGAATCAAGTTTGATGCCCAGCTCACCAAACAGGTTTTCCAGCTTTTGCAGTTTTTTTTCATTGGACTCATCGCGCTGAAAATTCAACAGCCGTTGCAGAAAATCGATGATGGGGTTCCAGGTGCTGTTTTGATGATAAGGCGAGCACTGACATTCCAAAACTTCCGCTGCCGGTGCCAATTGTTCTTTGAGCGCCCGCGTCACGCGTGACTTGCCAATGCCAGCTTCGCCTTGCAACAACACCGTTTGTCCCTTGCCGTGTTGCACCTTTTGCCAGGCTTGCAACAGAATCTCCATTTCATGAGATTTGCCGATCAAAGGCGTCAAGCCTGCGCCGGCCACTACATCCAAGCGGCCTTGTGCGCCGGACCAGCGCAACACGCGATAGCACGCCACGGATTGCGTGATGCCTTTCAACTGATGTGTGCCGGCATCTTCGTACTCGAAAAAGCCGCGCACCAAGCGGTGGGTCGAGGCGCTAATAATGACGGTATTCGGTACGGCGAGGCTTTGCAAGCGTGCGGCAAGATTCGGCGTTTCGCCCAAAGCCAATGCCTCGCGCTTGTCAGGATTGCCCATCGCGCCCACGACGACCAGGCCGGTATGAATGCCGATGCGGACATCCACCTTGACGCGATATTGCGCCAGCAGGCGCGCGTTCAATGCCGCAATTCCTTCGATGATCTCCAATCCGGTGCGCACCGCGCGCCGGGCATCATCTTCGTGCGCGGACGGGTAGCCGAAATAAATCAACACGCCGTCACCCAGGTATTGCGCAATGTGCCCGTCATACGAATGGATGACGCGGCCGCAGGTCTCATGGTACGCGCGCAAGATGTTGCGCAGGTCTTCGGGATCGAGACGCGAGGACAGTGCGGTCGATCCGACCAAATCGCAGAACATTACGGTGAGCTGGCGGCGCTCGGCTTGTTCGGATTCAATCTGGTTATCGGAGCGGGCGAGGGAGGCGGGCACGGCAGCCAAGTCCTGGTGGCGCTCGTGCAGGGGCGAAGCAGGAAGCGGTGTGCCGCATTGACCACAGTACTTGAAGTTCGCGGGGTTATCAAACTTGCAATTCGGGCAGAGCATTTTTATCACGTCATCGTTAAATTCTTCACGAATTGAAATAAAGTACACGAATGCGCCGACAATTGCAAGCCGCCCGCCAACATTTCCCTTGCCTTCCGTCAGCCGGATATTTATATTCGCGATCTGATTCAACAAGCAACTACCGCCCGGCCGCCGTCGGGCACGCGGCCGGGGCTCCGAGACGCAAGGCCATTTTTACGAAAGCGCTGGCCTGTGACCGCCAGCGTTGCAACACGAAACGTTTTACTCGACATGCCTCCTCTCCAAGAATACCATCGCCGCCACGCCAAGCATTTGATCGACCACTTTGGCTATCACCTTCCCATGAATTATTCGACGTTGACAGCAGAATTTCAAGCCAGCAGGCGCGCGGGAATGACGGACGCGGGCTTCATCGGCAAGATACGCGTGACCGGTACGGATCGTGAAACTTTGCTACACCGTTTGACCACAAATGAAATGCGCAATATGGAAGCGGGTGAAGCGCGCGTCAATATTTTCACCAACGCCAAAGGCCGCGTCGTTGACCTTGTCCAAATGCTGGCGGAAGAGCAAAGCTATTTGCTGTTGACCAGCCCGGGGCGCGCCGGCACTCTACAGAAGTGGATTGACAAGTACACTTTCATCGAAGACGTCAAGACTGTTGACTTAACGGCGCAGTTGGGCAACATCTGCCTGGTGGGCGAAGAATGCGGAGCAAAATTGGCGCAGATTGCCAGCATCCAATTGGCAGAACTTTCTCCCGGTCATTTCTCGAAAATCTACTGGCAGGAGGCGGAAATTCTCGTGTTTCGCCCGGTGGCTAACCCGGCTCGATTCGATTTGATCACATCAAATGATAGTATCCCGGCGCTGTGGCAAGAATTGCTTTCTGAATTTACACCCTTCGGCTTTTCCACGCAGGAAACCCTGCGAATCATGCAAGGTCTCCCGGCCGCCGACCACGAAATCATCGACGACTATAATCCCCATGAAATCGGGCTGTATCCTTTCGTCAATTTTGAGAAGGGCTGCTACATCGGGCAAGAAGTGATCGCCCGGCTGGATTCCTATCAAAAAGTGCAACGACAATTGATTGGAGTGAAATCCGAAACGGACGCGAGCCAGTTGAAAGACGCAACCATTTGGCGGGAACAACAAGAAATCGGCAGGCTTACCAGCGTTGCACCCGCGCCACCGGGCACGGGTGCAATCGGGCTCGCGGTGGTGCGCAAATCTTTTGCGCAAGCGAATACCATTGTTGAATTAAAGCGGGAAAATGAATCATTCCCGGCGATCCTGGTCAGCCTGCCTTTTCATGATTGACAAAAAACTCAAATGGCCATGGACCAGCACGCCACAGAAAAACTTTCTCTTTCGACGCATGAACGAATATCCCAAACTCAGATTCGTTGAAGCTCTTCCTCTGGATTACGAAGGCGAAAAACGTTTTGCCTTGCGTGATCCTTCTGGCCTGGCCGAAGATATGATCGTGGTCTCCGGCGAGGCGCTTTTCATTCTGCAATACTTTGACGGCAAGCATTCCGTGGCCGAAATTCGATCAGAGTTTGTGAGAGCTCTTGGCACCTCGTTGCCCGAACGCAAGCTGCAAGAGTTGATTGCCGCGCTGGATCAAGCGCATTTTCTGGAAAGCGAGAGCTTTCAAGACTACAAGCGCGGCCTGGAAAGTCAAATGCTCACGCAACAGCTTCGTCCGGCGGCTCATGCCGGTGCGAGTTATCCCTCCGAGCCGGAACCTCTGCGCCAGCGTTTGAATTTCTTTTATAAAGCCGGTGCCGGCCTTCCCGTCCTGAAAAACTCGGCCAACGGCGTCGCTTTTGTGAACGGTTTAATTGCTCCGCATATCGATCTGCGCGTGGGTGGAGCTTGCTATACCTATGCCTATCACGCTCTGGCGGACAGCACGCCCGCGGACATTTACATTATTCTCGGCACGGGTCACAGCGGCCTGAACAATTGCTATTCATGCCTGAAACAGGACTTTTCCACACCGCTGGGGACCGTCAAGCACGATGCCGAATTTATTGAGGAGCTGGCGCACCGCCACCCATTCGATCTTTTTTCCGAGCCGCTGCCGCATCGCACCGAGCATACCATCGAATTTCAGACTGTTTTCCTACAACACCTGCTGGGCGGAAGGAAAAACTTTACCATCGCGCCCATTTTGTGCTCCTATGCCTACCCCATGCTCACGCATGAACGTTTCTCCCGCGAGCATACGGTCATCGATGCTTTCGTCACGGCCTTGCGCGAAACGTGTGCCGCTTTCAATGCACGCAACCGGCGGGTTTGCATGATTGCCAGCGTTGATTTTTCTCACGTCGGCCCGCGCTACGGCGACGAACAGACCCTGACGCCTTCTTTCTTGCAGCGCGTCGACGAGGCCGATCACCAGCTCATTCAGGCAATCACCAGGATCGATGCCGGAGAGTTCGTAGAAACGACGACCAGGCTGCAGGACCGCTATCGTGTCTGCGGCTTCGCGCCGATTCATACCCTGCTGTGCGTGACTTCCGCAAAAAAAGGCAAGCTGCTAAAATATGAACAGGGGCTGGTTGACGATAAAAAATCCGTCGTCTCTTACGCCAGTTTGGCGTTCTACTGATCTATGCGCTTAAGCAATCGAAGTATGGATGGCGAGGCCGGAGCGAGACATGCATCACTGGGATGGTGCTGTCCATTCTCTCTTACTTAGAATATAACGACTCCCGTCTCGACACCATTGCAGGCGAAGTCATCAAGCCTGTATTCACACGTCTCTCTTACCGACCACGGTGGCCCTATGACTTCCTCCGCGCCCTCGACTATTTCCACGTCGTCAACGCGCCCCGCGATCGGCGCCTCGCCGAGGCAATCGACATCGTCCCGAATCGCTGCGTGGATGCTTGGTTCGAACGCTGCTCATTGTTGCAGACCCGCAACGGTGTACGCACAGGCCGCTGCAGCAGAGGAAGTTCGATAATGGCGCCGTTGGTTTTCAAGCATTTATCAGGGTGACCGCAAATACAACTCGTTCCTCATCAAATCCTAAAGAAAATCTTCTAGTTACTTGGATTTTCGACTTTTTTTGTTATATTATGATTGCGCCACATTGGACCTGTCAAAAAGAGACTACTAACATGAAGCGCAAAATCGAAAATCCACACGCCATCACCAGCGTGCACAGCATGCGCAACTCCGAGGGCCAGCCGATCGGCACCTGGCTGTTGCAATCCATCACTCCCGTTCTCTTCCGCGTTTTTTACGATGAAAAATTCTTCTATCGCGACCTTCTGAAGTTTGGCTGAATTCTCCCTCCTTTCATTTTCTCGCTGAACGCTTCGCGGAAAACTCATTTCTGCAAGGGATAGGTATCTTCACGAGCAGCTTTTTCACGCGATTTTGATTTCGCAATTCTTCGACGTTGCATTTTAGAAGAAAGTGGCGCCGCATTTTATTTCAATGCCGCCCGCGCAACTATCCCCGTGAAATGGTTTTCGGTGCGGCTATCGCTTTCACAATAATCACAGAAATTCAACTCATACGACCTTCAGTAAAATTTATGCTTACATCAGCTCAGGGTCGCAACCTCGGAAGGAGCGTATTATGTATACCACACAAGTAACTCCGACTGTCACCCCGGCCTGGGGTACGCGCACGAATTACGACCACAAAAAAGCGCTGCTCAAGAGTAAAACAACGGAACAAAGCGCACCTGCACATCAAGCGGAAGAAATCCAGCGCGAGTGCCGCAAATGGCTGGATATAGTTTCCGGAGTCGTGCTCGATGAAAAAGAGCATCGCCACCTCATAGAGGAAACGTTGCAGAATCACGTGTACTATGTGAACCAGGAATGGGGCCATGCTCGCAAATCGGTCTCCGCGGCCGAAGAATATGCGTGCGTGGAATGGATGGGCCAGGCTTCGAAATTCTGGGATAATCTTGGCCGCGAGTACATTGATTGCCTGGGCGGTTACGGGCTTTACAATGCCGGCATCCGGCATCCTAAAATCGTCAAGGCCGTGGCCGCGCAATTGCAGCGCAATCCGCTCTCGAGCCAGGAACTGCTTGATCCGCTGCGCGGTGCCCTGTCGAAAATTCTGGCGGACATCACACCGGGTAAATTGCAATACAGCTTTTTGATCAACAACGGCACGGATGCGGTGGAGGGCGCGATGAAACTGGCGCGCGCATACACCGGTAATCACGGCTTCATCAGCTCGCTAGGCGCGTTTCACGGTAAATCGCTGGGCTCGCTCAGCTTGATGGGCAAGCTGCGTTATCGCAAAGCCTTCGAGCCCCTGCTCGCGGACGTCGCCTTCGTGGAATTCGGCGACGCGGATGAGCTGGAATTCGAATTGGAAAAATCGACCAAAATCGGTTGGCCGGTTGCCGCGGTCGTGCTCGAGCCGGTGCAAGGGGAAGCCGGTGCGATTGTGCCGCCGGAAGAGTACTGGCCTCGCGTGCGCGAGATTTGCACCCGCTTCGGCGTGTTGCTCGTCGCCGATGAAGTGCAAACCGGTCTCGGCCGCACCGGCAAAATGTTCGCCGTCGAGCACTGGAATATAGAGCCGGACATCATGTGTCTCGGTAAAGCATTGGGCGGCGGCGTGATGCCGCTAGCGGCATTCATTTCCACGCCAAAGATCTGGTCCGTGTTTGAAAAAGACCCGCAGGTGCATTCTTCCACGACTGGCGGCAATCCTCTCGCGTGCGCCGCAGGCATCGCCTCCATCATGGTCACATTGGAAGAAGACTTGCCGGGCCAGGCGGCGCGTAAAGGCGCGTTAATGCTATCCGAAATGTTGAAGCTCAAGGAACGTTATGGTGAAATCATTGCAGATGCGCGCGGCAAGGGCTTGCTGCTCGGCATGCAATTCAAGAGCGCCACGCTGGGCTGGCAAGTCGTCTCGCGCTTGTTCCGTAAAGGCGTTCTAGTTGCGGGCACCATGAGCAATTCCGAAACCGTGCGGTTCGAGCCGGCGCTGAATATTCCCGAATCTTCAATCGACGAAATCCTGAATCGCTTAGAAGACACGTTGCGCGAAGTGCGCGACGGGAGGAACTGACCGGGTCCAGGAGAATTGGATTGCTGGATTATTGGATTATTGGAGTGGTGGAGTACTGGAGTGTTGAGGTGCAGGGGTGTAGGAATTGGCGGACCAATTGGCGTTGAAATCATCACTCCAGAACTCATCAATCCAATAATCCATCGATCCACCAATCCATAAACCCAACCTTCTCCCCATCCGAGGGTAGATGCTCATGTCCATTCGGGTCTTTGTCACCGGCGGCACGTTCGACAAGGAGTACGACGAGATCAGCGGCAGGCTCTTTTTCAAAGAGACACACCTACCCGAAATGCTTAGGCTCGGGCGTTGTCGCCTTGAAATCGAGATTGCGACGCTGATGATGATTGACAGCCTCGACATGCAGGAAGCCGATCGTGCATTGATCGTCAAGTGTTGCACACAATGCGCGGAAGAAAAAATCGTCATCACTCATGGCACGGACACGATGGTGGAAACCGCGCAGGCACTGGCACGGGACATTGCCAACAAGACCATTGTGCTCACCGGCGCAATGATCCCCTATGCTTTTGGCAGCTCGGACGGCTTGTTCAATCTGGGCAGTGCACTCTCCTTCGCGCAAGCGTTGCCACATGGCGTCTTCATTGCCATGAACGGAAGATATTTTGCATGCAACAATGTAAAGAAGAACCGAGAGTTGGGGGTGTTCGAAGAGATTGCCTCGACATAAACCGTTCCAACTGCTTTGCCGGAGAAGCGCCGGGTCTCCGCGAAATTACATACTTACACGCCGCCACTAGGTAAATTCTTCTTCCCGCTCAAACTTTCGCTGCTTCAATACTTACAAGTTGAATATTTTCAACAGCCAACAGTGGCATACGTCTTGCAAAATTCAAAGATGGAAATCACGAACCCAAAACATACCTGGCTTGGCAGTGTGAAAGGCTTATGAAAATGATTATGCTTAAAATGAATGCCGATTTGCGATTTCAAATATTGATAAATCCCTCATAAATCGCCAATCGTGAATCAGCAATCGTAAATCAGCCGATAAGGAGGACAACCATGAGGACTATTATTTTATCCACCCTTGTCATTACTGCGCTCAATCTTGGGGCGCATAATCATGACGTTTTGGCTCAAAACAACAAGACTGCGGTCTCCTTAGGCTCGAGCGATGGCGTGCGTACCACGCTATTTGAAGAAGCTGACGCCGCGCTGAAAATCGCCAAGGAAGCCGAGGCTGACCTGCTGGCTCCTGCGGCTTTCGAAATGGGATTGCTCAGCTATCAACAAGCGGAGAGCAAGTTTCAGCGAGGCGGCAAACTGGAGGAAATTCGCGCGCATCTTCAACAAGCCACTCGGCACTTTCAGCTAGCGCTGGCAGCAACGACCTGGGTCGGACAGGCATTTTCCGTGGCCTTAGCTGCTCGAGACGACGCGCGTCATGCTGAGGCACCGACGCTTGCCGCAGATTCTTGGCTGCAAGCGGAAGCTAAAATGAAAAAAGCAGCGCGTACTTTGGAAAGTGGGAATCTCAAGAGTGCGATGAAGCAGGCAGCGGCCATTGAAAAACAGTATCGCCAGGCCGAGCTGGAAGCGATCGAACGGCATCCGCACCCGAATTGGCGTGACTTATCCGGCTCGATCGATGCGCAGCGGAATAGCATCGCGCAATTGCGGGAAGAAATCACCACCAGCCAGGCACGCGTCCATTCGTTGCAACTGCAAGTGGCCACGCTGGAAAAATCGGTCAAAGAGGAGCGCGGCACGGCTTCCGCACAAAGCGGCTCACAGTCTGCGCATGTTGCGCCGGCGGAAATCGACGCGGCATTGCAGGCCTATTTTTCACGAGAGGACGCGCTGGTTTTCAGAAAGGGCTCCGATCTCATTATCCGCCTGTTCAATCTCGATTTCTTTGCCGAGACCGCAAAATTGTCGGGCTCGAGCGCGGAGCAATTGTTGCGCGTGGGAGAAATTCTCAGAAAATTTCCGGGAGCCCGCGTGACCGTGGCGGGACACGTTTATTCGGCAAGAAGCCAGCAAGCGAATCTGAAGATCTCACGCGAGTGTGCGGAATCCGTCAAACGCTATTTGATCGAAAACCTCCACCTCACGCAGGCGGTCGTGGCAGTGGGCTACGGCGATACGGCGCCCCTTCCGGAACATGAGTTGCTGGCAGCGCCGGTCAAGAATGAACGAATCGACATTATCGCAAACCTGGGACCTGATCTGATGAGCTCATTGTACCGGCAATGAATTCAGAGTCAAGCTTCAGAGCGCATCAACCCAATTCGTGATATAATGCCCGCACGCGCGGGTGCCTAGAGCGCCGCCGATATCTTCCGTGACTTGATTCTCATCCACGGCGGATTGCACGGCTTGCGCGATCGCGTTTGCAGCCTGCCGGTGGCCGAGGTAATCCAGCATCATACCCGCAGTCAAAATCGCGGCGACCGGATTCGCCTTGTCTTTTCCTGCCATATATGGCGCGGAGCCGTGCACGGGCTCGAACAAAGAAACCTGGCCCGGATGAATGTTGCCGGAGGCCGCCATGCCCAGGCCGCCCTGTAGCATGGCGCCAAGGTCGGTGATAATATCGCCCAGCATATTTTCCGTCACAATAACGTCAAACTGCTCCGGCGATTTCACCATTTTCATCACGAGCGCATCGACGAAGTAATGGTCTTTGTCGATGCCAGGATATTCAGCCCCGACCTGGGCAAACACCCGCTGCCACAAATCGTGCCCGAAACGCAGCACGTTGGATTTGTCGCTCATCGTGACGCGCGTGCGACCATGTGTGCTCGCATATTCGAACGCAGCGCGAATCACGCGCTCCACGCCTTTGCGCGTGTGAATGGATTCTTGCGTTGCGACCTCATCGAGCGTGCCTTTTTTTAAAATACCGCCGGCACCGACATAAGGGCCTTCGGTGTTTTCGCGAAACACGACGAAGTCAACGTCCGCCCTGGTTTTATTTTTGAGCGGGCACAGGCGTTCGTGCAACAATGCCACCGGCCGGAGATTGATATACAAGTCCAGCTCGAAACGCATAGCGAGCAGAATCTCGCGGCCGTGGCGCATGTCCGGAATGCGCGGATCGCCCAGCGCCCCCAGAAAAATCGCAGCGTAGTTCTTACGAAAATCATCCATCTGTCCGGGCGGCAAACCCACGCCGGTTCTCAAAAAAACCTCCGCACCGTATTCAAATTCGACCAGTTCCAGCCCGAGATGAAACTTCCGATTGGTGGCACGCAAGACCTTTAGGGCTTCGTGGGTCACGTCTATGCCGATGCCGTCGCCGGCGATTATCGCGATCTTCTGCATAGCCCTCCTTGATTCTAGTTCGCGACCGGCTTTGGGTGTTTGTCCACTTCATTGCGAATCGGTGTGATCGAGCGCAAATAGGCGTAAATCGCTTTCAAATCCTCGTCGGTCATGCCTGCATACAGTGTCCAGGGCATAACCGTATTGCCTTCACCTTTTGCGACAGGAATATGGGCACCGCTGGAGTCGGCATACTCGCGGAAACGGCCTGTGAAGTAGGCTTCATCCCAGGCGCCGATGCCGGTGTCATTCTCCGGCGTGATATTATTGGCCGTGCGCACCACTTCGCCCCAGGGAAGCCTGAATTCCTGACCGCCGGCAAAATCCATTTCCGCTATGGGCGCTCCTTTGTCGTCGATCGGCGTGTGACAAAACTGGCACCCGGCGATCGTGTTCAGATATTTGCCGTACGCCAGCGCGTCGGAAGGCGGAGGGGAGGGCTGCGGCTGGTAGGGCTTGGGAATGGTACGCACGATCAAACTCAGCGGAAAATTGAGCTTCGTTCTCGGCACCTCATTCGGGATGGGCGGGAGCGTGCGCAAATAAGCCACGATGGCTCTTGCATCCTCCTCGGAGAGCCGGCTGTAAATCGGGTAGGGCATAAAGGGAAACAATGGCTCGCCGTTTTTGTTAACGCCGGAAGTGAAAGCGCGCAGAATTTCGCCATCGCTCCAATCGCCGAGGGCCGCGGCCGTGATATTGGGAGGATAAAACGTGCCAATTTTGTCGGGGAATTCCATACCACCCTGGCCTTCAGTTCCGGGTACGAGCGGTCCCGAAAAATAATCAAAGTCACGAGTGGAATGGCAATCGATGCAAACCGTGATGTGGTGGGCCAAATATTTACCGCGTGCAATCATTGCAGGCGTAGGCTGAATCTTGAGATCTTCAGCTTCCCCCACTTTAGGGAACGCCACGTGGAGATAAATGAATCCTCCCACACCCAACACCAGCACCAGACCGACGATTCCACCGGCAACTTTCAATACCGTTCTCATTCTACCTCTTGGTTCTTTCTTGTTCATCTGTTGGCGTAAACGCTATTGCAAAAAGGGATTGTTTCGCCGCTCGAAGCCGATCGTCGTGCTTTCGCCGTGACCGGGCAAGACTTGAACCTCGTCCGCTAAATTCAAGAGCTTTTCGCGAATGGAGCGCAAGAGCAGCTCGTATGAGCCGCCGGGCAAATCCGTGCGACCAATCGAGCCGAAAAACAGAACGTCACCAACGACGGCCAGCTTTTCGCCTACGAGCACAATGCTCCCCGGCGCATGGCCGGGAGCGTGCCGGATGTGCATACGCTGCTTGCCGAAGGAAATCTCATCTTCCTCCTTCAAAGAGCCGTCGATGCGCGGAGGGGTGACGGTCAACGGGACAAGGCCGAGCATGGCGGCTTGCCGGTCGAGGTTTTGAATCAACGGCAAACCCTCGTCATGCATATACAATTTGAGATCGAACTTTGTTTGCGCCTCCCGTGCATGCCACACGTGATCCAAATGCGCATGCGTCAGCACGATATATTCCAGCTCGACTTTCTCGCTTTCGACTTCAAAGGCAATGCGATCGATCTCGTCGCCGGGGTCGATTAGGATCCCCTTCCGCGTTTCGTCACACCAGAGCAGATACGCATTCATCGCGAACGGCCCAACGGTGATCATTTTCCATTTCAATGCCATTTTTCCGCAGACTTTCTCAGCAACTCGACCTGTTCCATCGATACGGTATACTGTCCGAATTTTTCTTCACCTTTGCGGCCGCCGTGAAAATCCGAGCCGCCGGTGCGCAGCAGGCCGAATTCGGAAGCGATTTTTTCGAAGCACCGGCGCTGCGTCGCCGTGTGCTTGGGATGGATGATTTCAATCGCCTCAATGCCCGCTTTGACCACGTCGAGCACGACTTCGAGGGTCAAATTCTGTCCCGGGTGTGCCAGACTCGCGATGCCGCCGGCCTCGTGAATGATACCCACGGCTTCGCCCGGCAGAATCTTGGTCTTGGGCTCAAAAGCCGGCCGGCCTTCTGCGAGAAAAATATCGAACGCCTCTTGATAAAAACGCACGAAGCCTGCTTGCACCATGGCTTCGGCGATATGCGGGCGGCCTAAACACCCGGCGCCGGCTTGCCGCAGCACGGCGTCAAAAGACAACGTCATGCCAAGCTGCTCGAGTTTTTCCAGGATACGGTGCGTGCGCGCCACACGCTCGGCGCGCAAGTATTCAAGCACGGATAGCAGCCGGGGATAATGATGATCGATAAAATAGCCGAGAATATGCACATCGAAGCCGCCATGGATGGTGCTCAATTCCACACCGGGAATGATCGCGACGTCGAGCTCCTCGCCTTTAACCCGAGCCCGATCCAGCGCCCCCACTTCGTCGTGATCCGTGATGCCGATGGCAACGAGCTTCTTGCTCTTGGCCAGAGTCACCAAGGATTCCGGCGAATGCTGGCCGTCAGATTGGAGGGTGTGCGTGTGCAAATCGACTCGGCCGGCGTCAATCATCATGGTTCATATGTAATGACTCAGCACAAAATCCAAAATACAAACAAGACTCGAAATACACTTTTAGATTTTCGGCAAGGTGACGCCTGTTTGGCCTTGATATTTGCCCTGCTTGTCGGCGTAAGAGGTCAGGCATGCTTCGTCGCCTTCAAAAAACAGAATCTGCGCGATGCCTTCGTTGGCGTAAATCTTCGCCGGCAACGGCGTCGTGTTCGAGATTTCCAAAGTGACGAATCCTTCCCAGCCCGGTTCCAGCGGTGTGACGTTGGTGATGATACCGCAACGCGCGTAAGTCGACTTGCCGACGCAAATGGTCATGGCGTTGCGCGGGATGCGAAAATATTCCACCGTGCGCCCGAGCGCAAAGCTGTTGGGCGGAATAATACAGACTTCACCTTTGTAGTCGACGAACGATTTCGGATCGAAGCGCTTGGGGTCGACCACCGCGCCAAATACGTTCGTAAAAATCTTGAACTCATCGGCGATACGCACGTCGTAGCCGTAGGAAGATAAGCCGTAAGAGATGACGTTCTCGCGTTTTTGTTTATCGACAAAGGGCTCGATCATCCGCTGTTCCAGCGCCATACGTTGAATCCAACGATCGGCTTTGATGCTCATCAATTTTCTCCAATATGCGGTCAGGTGCTTGGGTTGCGGCTTGTCCGAAAATCCGCTGTAGGTTTTTGGCATTCCGGTAGCGCGGCTTGCAATGCCCGGCTTTACCAAAGGGCCTGCATCGGCTCAATCCGTTGAATCCGTTTACTTTATTCAGGCCGGATCAATTCGTGGCCACTTCGCCAATCGCCTTCTTCGCTTGCACTGGTAATGCGATTCTGGAGACCCAGATGCTGATTTCATACAACACCAGCAGAGGTACGGCCAGCAGGATTTGTGTGAAAGCATCCACGGAAGGCGTGACCACGGCGGCAACGATAAAAATAGCGACGATGCCATACTGCCGTTTTTGCCGTAGAAATTCCGGGGTGAGCAGGCCCAGTTTGGTGAGAAAATAAGCCAGCACCGGCATTTCAAATACCAGCCCAAACACCAATATCAACGTGGTCACCAGGCCGAAGTACTCTTCAATGGAAATCATGGGCACGAGCGTGGCCGTTTGAAAACTGAGCAAAAAACTCAGCCCATATTTCAGCACGATGAAATAGCAAAAGGCGGCGCCCGCCAAAAAGCATAGCGTAGTAAAAAAAACAATCAAGGGCGCAACACGCCGCTCATTGGTGAGCAAGCCGGGCGAGATAAATTTCCACAACTGATAAAAAACAATCGGCAGGCTGGCAATGAAGCCGACACTGAAAGCGAGCTTCAAATAAATCATGAATCCGCCGGTGGGATTGAGGAAAACCAAACGCGGCGTCTCTTGCTGATTGAGCTGGGGATTCTCCACGATGGCAATGCGGACGGCGTCATTGTACGGCTTCACCAGCCATGCGAAAATTTCGTCAATGAAAATGATGCTGACGATGGCAAATAGCACCAGCGCAATCAGTGACTTGAAAATACGCCAGCGCAATTCCTCTAAATGGTCGAGAAACGGCATTTCTTTTTCTCGAAGTGGCCGGCGTAACGGTTCGGAGTTTTGCGTGTGCTCATTCATCCGTCGCAATCATCCCAAAAAACAAAAGCAGATAGTGACCGCGCCCGCACGAAAGCAGTGACGCCCTCGCGTCCAGGCATGCAAACGCAGATCAAGCTACCTGCTGTGCGCAACAAAATCGAACTTTACCTTTGCGAAGGACAACACCTTATGTCACTCCGGCGAACATCCGCTTTCCCTGGACGGATGGGCGCAACCGGAAGGGTAACGTGGGTGCAGGAATGGCCTCGTGAATTCTCATACAAAAACCCGGGCGGCCGAAAGGCCCTTCAACTCTTCCAGGAATTCTTCTTTCGCTTGAAACTTGCGATACACCGAGGCGAAACGCACGTAGGCCACTTCGTCGATGCCGCGTAACCCGTCCATGATCAATTGGCCGATCTGGCGCGAGCTCACTTCTTCCCGGTTGCCATCCCGTAATTTGGCTTCAATGTCGTCGACCAGGGCGTTGATGGCGTCCGTGGGGACCGGCCGTTTGCTGCAGGCGACTTGAATGCCGCGCAAAATCTTCTCCCGGCTGAAAGGCTCGCGCCGGCCGTCACCCTTCGCGACGATCAGCGGCACTTCTTCGATATACTCTTTGGTGGTGAATCGCTTCTGGCAAGACAGGCATTCACGCCGGCGGCGCACGACGCGGCCTTCGTTGCTCGTCCGTGAGTCGATGACGCGACTGTCTTCAAAATTGCAATAAAGGCAACGCATGAACGTTCTCCATCGCGCTAATGAGAGATCAACTCCGTGTATAGCGGGAAACGATGGCTGAGGTCCAACACTTGCTGGCGGACACGGTCCGATACGGATTCGTTATGAACATCCGACAAAACTTTATCCATGAGAAACGCGATTTCGCGCATTTCATTTTCCTTCATGCCGCGCGTGGTCAGAGCCGGCGTGCCGATGCGAATGCCACTCGTCACCATGGGCGGCTGCGGATCGAACGGCACCATGTTCTTGTTCACCGTGATGCCGGATTGCTCGAGCGCTTGCTCCGCGTCTTTGCCGGTGAGATTGCGGCTGCGCAAATCGAGCAGGAAAACGTGAGTGTCGGTGCCGCCGGAAACGATATCGTAGCCTAAATCCACGAGCTTGCCCGCCATGGCCTGGGCGTTTCTGATGACTTGCTTGGAATACTCGACGAAATCATCTTGCAGCGCCTCTTTGAATGCAACCGCTTTGGCGGCAATGACGTGCATCAGCGGCCCGCCCTGAAAACCGGGAAACACGTTCGAGTCGATGATCTCCGACCACTTTTTCCTGCGGCCTTTGGGCGTAACCTGGCCCAGGTCGTTTTCATCATCCTTGCCAACGAGAATCATGCCGCCACGCGGGCCGCGTAAAGTCTTATGCGTGGTGGTGGTCACAGCGTGGCAATGAGGTAACGGGCTTTTGATCAATTTGGAGGCGATCAATCCGGCGGGATGCGCAATGTCCGCAACAATTTTTGCCCCAACTTCATCTGCAATCTCGCGAAACGCACGATAGTCGAATTCACGCGAATAAGCGCTCGCACCAACGATAACCAGTTTAGGTTTTTCCTTGCGCGCGAGATCGCGAACCTGGTCCATGTCGACGAGATGATTGTCCGGCCGCACACCGTAGGATACCACACGATAAAGCCTGCCGGAAAAATTCACCGGGCTGCCGTGGGTGAGATGGCCGCCCTGCGCCAGGCTCATGCCCAAAATCGTGTCGCCCGGATTAATGAATGCGAAATAAGCGGCAATGTTGGCCTGGCTGCCGGAATGCGGTTGCACGTTGACATGGTCGGCGTTGAACAAACGGCAAGCACGCTCGCGCGCCAGTTCCTCGGCTTGATCGACGTATTCGCAGCCACCGTAATAGCGTTTGGCCGGGTAACCTTCGGCATACTTGTTGGTCATGGGCTGGCCCAGGGCTTCCAGCACCGCCAGGCTGACATGATTCTCAGATGCGATCAATTCCAAAGTTTCATTCTGCCGCCGCACCTCCTGCGTGATGGTGCGATGAACGTCAGGATCGACTCTCGCGAGATTTTCCAAAACTTTCTCCTCTGATCCTTTCACCCTGCATCCTGGCGCGAAAAAATCATTACAAAAAATTCATTAGGCTTCGCTTAAAAGCGGTCAAGAAGAATACTAAAATCGCCATTCAAAAGCAAGAGGAAGGTCAGAATGGCGAGGCTCTAGACAAAGTAGTGCACTGTCACCTTAATTTTTGTAGTCCAGAACCCTTGTAGGTCTCTGTTTATGTTCGGCTAATTATGATACGCCGAAGGCGTTAAACATCAGAGCCGAGGGTAGCGCGCAGCGCACCCTCGGTAAATGAACATTACCATCAAGCACCCTGAAAGGGTGCAACAAAAATTGGGGGCAAACATTCTGCCAGTGCTCG
>JBOHQX010000025.1:0-14128 GCA_050732395.1 bacterium | reverse complement strand
TATTTTCGAGGCATGGTTCTTTTCCATGCCAGTACAAACTAGGAAAAAAATTGTGAAAGTCTAGACTGAACGTTTGTCCTCCAAAATATGAAAGCGCTTAGCTTGACACCTATGCCCCGAAGGGGCTGTTGTATTCTCTGAAAACTTAGCTTGCCACTTATGCCCCGATTGGGGTTCCATGGAATTGGGATATTGGTTCCCAGGGCGCCCATCGGATGGGCGCCCTGGGCTGTGGAGTGAAACGCCTTCGGCGTAGTAGAAGAAAAACGCCTAAAATTATGAACTATTCACTGCAACCCATTGCCCTCACATATACAAATTAGGGCAACGGTGCACTAGTGCACTGTTACCTTAACTTTTATAAGCACCTCACGATGTCATTCAGAAGGAATCTTGTGAAGCATAAGCACAGTGGTCATTTTTACCAAGATTACGACGAAAATGACATGGCGGAGGGTACAATTTTTCAGGTAACAGTGCCCCAGCTTCTCCACCATGTTTGATCGCGTTATCTCCTGGCCAAATCTCTATCTGGCCTGGCGCAGAGCCAGTAAAGGCAAAAGATCGCACCCGAACGTAGCTGCTTTTGAGCATCGCTTGGAAGAGAATCTGTGCGCGCTTCACGACGAGCTCGCGGCGCACCTCTATCGTCCGGGCAACTATGTGAACTTTCACATTCACGAGCCCAAACGCCGGCTGATCAGCGCAGCGCCTTTCCGCGATCGCGTGGTGCATCACGCACTGTGCAATATCATCGAGCCGATTTTTGAGAAGAGCTTCATTTTCGACAGCTATGCCAATCGCGTGGGCAAAGGCACGCATCGCGCTTTGAACCGCTGCCAGGCATTTGCCCGGCGCTATGCCTTCTTTCTGCAGTGCGATCTTCGCCAGTACTTTCCCGGTATCGATCATGCCATCTTGCGTAACGTTCTACACAAAAAACTTCACGATCCAAACGTGATCTGGCTCATCGATCTCATTCTGGCGAGCGGCGCCGGCGTGCAAACCAGGGAATATGACAAGACTTATTTTGAGGGTGATGATCTATTCGCGGCACTGCGTCCACGCGGCTTGCCCATCGGTAATCTTACCAGCCAGTTTTGGGCCAACTGTTATCTGAATTCGTTCGATCACTTTGTGAAGCGTGAACTGCGCTGTCCGGCATACTTGCGATTTGTGGATGATTTGTTATTTTTTGGAAATGATAAACGTCAGCTTTGGGAATGGAAGAACAAAACCGTCGAGCGCCTGGCCGCTTTTCGCCTTACGATTCATGCCGGCGCACAGCCGCGGCCGGTGAGCGAAGGCGTTCCTTTTCTGGGATTCATTGTCTTCCCACAGCGCCAGCGGCTGAAGCCCCGCAAGGCATGGCACTTTCAGCGGCGACTGCGCAAATTGATGCGAGCCTATCACAAACAAGAGATTCCGCATTCAAAGGTAACGGGAAGCGTGCAAAGCTGGGTCAATCATGCGCGCTATGGCAACACCGTGGGCTTGCGCAAGCGCATGCTGTGTAGAAACATCCGTAGCGACTGACGAGGATCGGCATGGGAGCTTTCGCAACACTCAAATATCGTAGAAGAAACAACGTGATTTTCGATCGTCGATCCTGAATCGTAGATCTGTAATCACCAACGGGAGGCTTCTTTGAGTCTCTTGGAGTACAACCTCTGTGGGACCGAATTAAAGAGCTGGATCGAACATTTCTATGACAATTCCGTTTTTTGCCGCCAGTTTCCTGTCCGCGCTCGCCGACGACATGGTCAAGGCGATGCTAAAGGCCGCAGGCAAGCGCGTCCTGGAAAAATTCAAAACGCCGGAGAAGCAAAAAGCGATTAAGAAGTGTCTAAACGCCGGCCTCGTGGCGATAACGACTGCCTGCAGCAAGATTGAAAACGACTACGGTCACCATCTTGCCGATCTTTTTGAACATTTTTTCCGCCAGCCGGAAGTGGCCGAGCAGCTCGCACCGTTGTTGCGCGCCGCTCAGCTCAATCGTCCCGCACTTGCAGGATTGTTCCAGAAATCCGGCTATGACGCGGCTACCCTTCCTACTTTGAACTTCGATCAAGCACTGGATGCTTTTGAAGCAGGTTTCCTCACCGCGGCTTTGGAGGAGCCTACGATTCGAGAAATCATAAATGCCAACGAGATGCTGAACAAAGCAACTTCCAGCAAGAATTGTTAGTGGCGGTAAAGGAACTGATTCTCTTTCTGAAGCGAGCACATTGGGAGAGCCTGCGCATTCAAAAGGGCTCGATTACAGCCAGGAGCGGGCGTAATAGGAAAAAGATCGTGTATAAGTGGCAGGCGACCAGTCGCGTGAACGTTCGCGGGCCTGTTCGTGACAGCATCGTGGTTGCCGGTCAAAATGTCAAGGTCACCAAAAAGACAGTCAACGTATTCAAAGGCAAAAATAAGGCGCAAATCAAAGGCCTCCGCAACGCCTATCTCAGTCACTTGTTCGAAGAAGCGCGCCGGCTTTCGCTTTCTGGCATTGATCCCAAAGCCGCGAGCAGCGAGCGGGAATCGCGATTGCAGCTCGATGCCGTCTACACTGCTCTATTAACCCAAAGCTCCGAAGAATTGGCAACACCGGAAAAGGCCGGCCGCATGGACCGCGAACAGCGCCGCCTCTCCGCCCTCGAGCAACTGAACCGGCACCAGCATTTGGTCTTGCCGGGTGACCCGGGCAGCGGCAAAAGCACATTCGTCAACTTTGTCGCTCTTTGTTTGACTGGCGAAGGCTTGGGCAGGGCTGAAGCGAATTTAAAACTGCTCAAGCGGCCACTGCCTGCTGAAGATGTAGAAAAAAAGCAACGCCCGCAACCGTGGACGCATGGCGCTCCGCTGCCACTGCGCGTGATACTGCGTGACTTTGCCGCCCAAGGTCTGCCTGCCATTGGAAGCACAGCCACCGCCGAGCATCTCTGGCAATTCATCGCAGCAGAATTGGGCCGCCACAACCTGGCAGACTATGCCCAGCATCTCCGCGCTGAGTTGCTCGATATTGGCGGCTTGTTGCTGCTCGATGGCTTGGACGAAGTGCCGGAAGCGCACCAGCGCCGGCAACAGCTCAAGCAAGCAGTGGAAGATTTTGTAGGGTGCTATGGCAAATGCCGCGTCTTGGTTACCAGTCGCACGTATGCCTACCAGAAACAAGATTGGCGTCTCAACAACTTTGCCGAAACCGCGCTGGCGCCCTTCACTGAAATTCAAATTCAGCATTTCATCAAGCACTGGTATGCGCACATTGCCGCCGTGCGCGGCATGAGCCCAGATGATGCGCAAGGCCGCGCCGTGCTCTTGAAACGCGCCATTGCGGGCAGCATGCGGCTGCAGGGTTTGGCAGAGCGGCCGCTGCTGTTAACGCTGATGGCCAGTTTGCATGCCTGGCGCGGCGGTTCCTTGCCAGAAAGACGCGAGGAACTCTACTCCGATACTGTGGACTTGCTGCTCGATTGGTGGGAAAGCCCCAAGGTGGTGCGCGAGCCTGGTGGTCAGGTGCGTGTGGAGCAATCTAGCCTTGCCGAATATTTGACGGTGGACCGCAAAAAGGTGCGAGAACTTCTCAATGAACTGGCCTACGAGGCGCATGCGGCCCAACCCGAGTTGACCGGAACTGCGGATGTGGCTGAAGATAGCTTGCTGAGCGGCCTAATGCGCCTGAGCACAAACCCGGACGTGCGCCTGCCACGCTTGATTGAATACCTGAGCCAGCGTGCCGGCCTCCTGTTACCGCGCGGCGTGCAAGTTTACACCTTTCCGCACCGCACGTTTCAGGAATATTTGGCCGCTTGCTATTTGACCGATTACGACTATCCGGACAAGGTAGCGCAATTGGCGCGACAGGACCCCAACCGCTGGCGTGAAGTGGCGATGTTGGCCGGCGCGAAAGCCGCGCGTGGATCAGCTTCCACCATTTGGCTGTTGGCGGACGCGCTCTGTGAAACTGACTACTCGCCGGATCGGATTCCGGCTGCCGACGTCTGGGGCGCGCACCTGGCCGGTCAGGCGCTGGCCGAAACAGCCGATCTCAAGCAGCTCAACCCCCGCAATCAACAAAAACTGACGCGGGTGCAGGAATGGCTCGTACAAATTCTTAGGATGAATGACTTCCATGCGACCGAGCGCGTGCATGCGGGTGAATCCCTGGCCCGATTGGGTGACACACGCAAAGCGGTGACTACCCTCGATCACATGGAATTCTGTTGGGTGCCAGGAGGGGAATTCTGGCTGGGGCACGAGGATGAAAGTGATGCAAAACCGCACTTGAACAAACATTTGTCGTCTGATTATTGGATTTCGCGTTTTCCAATCACTGTGGCACAGTATCAATTGTTTGTGACCGCCGTCGATCACAAGCCCGAAGATCCGAGGTGCCTCAAAGACTCATTGAACCGTCCGGTGCGCTATGTGACATGGCACGAAGCCATCAAATTCTGCGACTGGCTAACCAAGCATTGGCGAGAACAAGGAATGTTTGCGGATAACCGGCGCGTGCAATTGCCCTCTGAGGCAGAGTGGGAAAAAGCCGCACGTGGTGGAGTCAAAGTTCCTGCGGAGTATCTCGTTCGCCCGATTCACGCGTTGTTCCAGGAATCTCGACCTTCACTTGAGGAAAATGAAACACCAAAGCAAAGCTTTCCGTGGGGCGACGAAGTAAACGCCAATTGCGCGAATTATGGCGAAACCAAAATCGGCGACACCAGCACGGTGGGTTGTTTTTCAGGCGGTGTTTCGCCCTGTGGCTGCGAAGAGATGGCGGGCAATGTGTGGGAATGGACACGCAGTCTTTACAAGCCTTATCCGTATGCTCCGAAGGACGGCCGGGAGAATTTAAAGGCGCCTGATTCTGTGAGCCGCGTTGTTCGTGGCGGCTCGTTCCACGACAATTCTAGGCGCGTCCGCTGCTCGTATCGCGAAGGGTTCGACCCGAACGACAGGTACGACGTCATTGGTTTTCGTGTTGTGCTGTCCCCATAATTTTTTGACACTCTGGACTCTGATGCTCTGAACTCTGGTTTTTAACAAAGCGATCCCGAAGCGTCGGGAGAGCGGCCTCGAAAATTTTTTGGGTTTTGTTACCGCGGAAAAACGATCGTCTGCGCGGGCATGGCGCAGATGAACGCTGATCCTGGCTCCAAAAGAATAGAGCACTTGACCTAATTCAGCCATTAGAGACAGAGCAAGTTTTAGGGGACACAAAATTGAACTGCCGCAAAAGAAGAATTTTTGTGAGAGCTCAAACTTGTGTCCAGCTTTTGCTTCTGCAAGAATCTCCGCGATGCTTTGCGAATCTCTGCGTGCGTCACTGCCCCGCCGCCACGAGCTCGTTGAGCTCCAGGGGCCCGCTCCTGCCCACGAGAATGAACGGCGCCCAATAAAAGGGATGGCTTTCCCGGCCGGCACTGTTGCGCAAGGCAATCTTGGCCTGCTGCAGGGCGCGGCTGCGGCTCTCGCCTTTTTTCAATCCGGCATAAAACACTCTCATTAAATGCGCGGTGGCCGCGTCGTTGGCATGCCACAGGCTGGCCACCACGCTGTGCGCGCCCGCGCCCATGAAGGCCCGGGTCAGACTCAACAAGCCTTCGCCCGCCATCAGCCTGCCCGCGCCGGATTCGCACGCGCTCAGCACCACCATTTCGGCTTGCAGATTCATTTTGGAGATTTCGTAGGCATGCAGAACGCCGTCCTCTTCCGGTTGCCGGCTGGGCGCCAGCATCAGGCTGGAGAAGGCCGGATCGTGGTCATTGGCAAAGCCATGCACCGCGAGATGCAGCAAGCGAAACGCCCCGGCCTGGGCCTTGAACCGCGCCTCGGAAGCCCCGGCTCCGGCATGCGCCTGCGCCCCTGGAAAAATCGCCCGTATGGCCGCGATCTCCTGCACGGCATGCGGCAACGGCGCGAGGCGATGGTTGTGGATGAGCCGGTTCATGGGCAGTTCAGCTTCGGCCAGCATCAGCAGGCTCTCCTCAGCCAATGCCGGCGCTTGCGGATCGGCCAGCGCCAGGATATTTTGTACGGCTTGGGTGGGTCGATACAGGTCCGGGGCGAGGAGACTGGCGGAGGAGGAATAGGCAATAGGGTGCTTTTCGATCAAATACTCAGCCCGGTCCTGGTGCAGACAAGTGACTAGAATCTCAAAAGGCAGGTAGAACAAGACGTCATCCGGTACGATGATTAGCTCGGCGCCAGAGGACAGAAGTTTTTCCAGTTGCCGGGGAATCAAGGCTCGATATAGCTCGTTCAGTGCGGGAATGCTGAAGGCGGCTTCGATGTGATCTGTGATAGATGATCGCGGCTTTTTGCCAGAATTCTCCGATTCGTCTACGGAGGCAAATAGCAGGCTGGCAGCACTTAGGCGCTCGGTAAGTTGATGGTGGTTAAAGCCGAGTGGTTGAAAAATGCAAGAATCCTTTGTCACCAGCCAAACGAAGGAATTCTTGTTACCGATCAAGTATTCAACCAGTACCTGGCCGGGCTTGAGTACATGCTGTTGAATATCCGGGAGGCTAAGAGTAGTTGGTAGCCAGCATTGATTTTGCCGTTGCATCGCAAGGCAGAGGGAATCCAGCCGAGCACGCGAATCTTCGATTTCCTGATCCAATTCTTGAACGAGCTTTTCTTCAAGTTTGAGTTTAGAAAGCGCACGCAAGATGGTGGCTTGTTCGATTTGCGCGCGCTTGCCCGGAATCATATTTGACAGTTGCATGCACTCAAGTGATTTTTCGAAAAACGGCTCACGAGCCAATAGCTCAAGCAGGGAACGGGCCTTAGCGCGCTCGGCGTAATGCAGGGCTTTGCCGGTATACGTTGTAGCGTTATCGCCTTGGGCAAGCTGTGCAAATACCTCTACCAACTGAGCATAGACTTCAAGCTTATCCTGCCAAAACCCACTGCGCTGTTCTTCTCCTACTAGTCCACCGCGCACCTCTTCAATCGTGGCAATAGCAGCTTGATAGCTCACGATTGCCTGGGCGTATTCCCGGCGCGCTCGGTGGACTCGAGCTTGCCCGGCATGAGCATGCCAAATCCCCACGGGCTGACCGATCTTTTGGTGAATCTCCCCGGAACGCCGGAAGGCGCGCAGGCTCTCGTCGTAATTTTGCAATTGGAGATGCATCAAACCCACCACCTCAAGGCAAAAACCCTGCCGGGCCGGGTGATGGATTTTTTCAGCCAAGCTCAACCCGAGATGGGCGGTATCCAGTGCGACCTGGTAGCGCTGGAGGGCGCCCTGGGCCAGACTCATGTTGGCGAAAAGCAGGGAGCGAAATTGCGCATCTACGCGCCGGCTGGTGCGCGTGAGCGCCTGGCGATAATAAATCAATGCGCTGTCCGGGTGGTTTAATTGTGAATACGTCAAAGCGATATTGCCCAGGGCGCTGGCCTGGGTGGAGGTGTCTCGCACGCCCTCTGCCAATGCCAGCGTTTCACGGAAGAGCGCAAGCGCGCGGCGGGGTTGGCCGATGGCATTATAGGTCAGGCCCACCGCATTCAATGTCAGGGCTTCCTGTTCTTTGTTCTGTCCCCCGGAGCGCACTAGAGCCAATGCTTCCCTGGCGCGGTGCAAGGCCATGGTATAACTGCCCACGCCATGATAAAACAGGCTCTGATTGCTCAGCATGCCGGAGGCTTTGGCTACGTCGCCCAGTTGCCGATACAGCGCCAGCGCCGCGCGATTGTCGCAAAAGGCTGCTGCCGTGTCGCCAAGATCGGCATAAAGGAGCGCACGATTGGCCAGAACATTGGCTTGTACCCGGCGCCGGGAGGTTGCTTCAGCCAGGGATAACGCCTCTGCGTTTTCGGCCAAAGCCTTCTCAAAATCCCCCAGCTCACGATGCACCATGGCCAGATTGGCAAGCGCCTCGGCCATCGCGCCGGCATTCTCCGCCTGGCGAAAAAGCCGTAAGGCCTCTTCATAATATTGCGATGCCTGTTGCGGATCGCCGCATTCTTCATAATAAAGATTGCCGAGATTGTTTAGTTGATTGCCTTCACCCACGCATGATTTGGCCTGGCGGTGAAGCTCTCTGGCCCGGAGGTACTGCTCAATAGCGCTCTCGAGCTCACCACGATTCCGGGAAATGGCCGCCACGTGCCCACAAGCAGCGGCCTCATTGCTTTTATAGCCGGTGCTGCGCGCTAGGGCCGCGGCTTGGGTAAAGTGCGCCAGGGCCAAATCATCTTTGCCCAAATGTTTGTAGACGAGCCCCAGGCTGCCTGCAAAAGTACTTTGAAATTCGAGATCACTTTGGGCTAGAGCCAGGCGCAGTCCCTTTTCAAAAATAGGCAACGCCGCGGTTTCGTCGTTTTTTTGCATGCAGCCGTTTCCCCAGAGGCGATACGCATCGAGCAGGGTGGAGTCCAAAGCCGTGGCACGAGCCAGCGCCACGAAACATTCCTGCCAATGGGTTTGGGTTTCGTAGTAGGCATAACCCAGTCCGTAATACGGCGCGGCCAGTTGGGGATAGGCGGCGGTCAATTCCCGGAGTCGCACAAGGCCTTCGTTGCGCTTTTTTGTTTTGGCATAGACCTCCACGAGTGCCGCATAGGTTTCCGGCTGTTGCGGGGCCAACGAGATGGCGGTTTGATAGTATTCCAACGCCGCTTCGTATTCTTCCGCAGCGCTATAAACAAGCCCGAGACCCAGATATGCGTTGGCATTCCGCGGCTGCGCGGCACGCAGGGAGTCGAAGTAAGCCATGCCTTCATCCGCTCGTTTGGCGTCGCGATAGGCCTTGCTCAGTTTCTTATAAGCGGCCGTAAAGGTCGAATCCTGGGAAATAATTTCCTGGCAGAGCATGATAGCCTGTGCGTGGTCATTTGACCCAATGACGCGAAGGACTTGCTGGTATTGTGTTTTGATGGGTTCTTGTTGAGAGCATCCCAGGTGCAGCATCATACTGCACAACAGAGCACTGTAAATGCCCGTCCGGGCGCTGCTCGGTAGGAATTGTAGCGGTGACATGCGATCTTCCCCAAACTTGTTTCAGAATGTTTGGCAAGTTTCTGGCACGGCCAATTTGCCTCACGCAAAGAGACGCAGAGACTCGCAAAGAAGAGCCTTTAAGGCCGGCGCTGCGCTCTTTACGCGACTCGGCGTGAGTCCTTTTTGCCAGGCTTTCATGAGCATTTTCCGAATAAAACTGAAAACGGCAACGCTTCTTGCAAAAAATGAAGTTGTCTCTCGGTATGATCGTCGCGGAGCCTTCAGTGTGGCGGCAAAGAGGGGAGCCCTGTTCCTGCAAGAAATCCGGAAGGACTGTAAAAAAATACGCGGGCAATGTCAAGGCAAATTTCTGTAGAATACCTAACTTGACTATGTCACATTTAGAACCACAACTCAGCCAAAAGAAGAACACGAAGGCCACGAAGAACACAAAGTTGCACGAAGAAAAGCAAAGTAATGCTCGATTGGTATTGATTTCCTCCCCCAGAAAAGCTCTGGAGTGCCAGCTTTGTGGAGCTTCGTGCCCTTTGTATCTTTGTACTACAAACTTGTAGAACTTTGCTTTTTTAGCAAAGTTTTTGGTTACGATTCTGCCGCGCTGTGAATCTCTGCGAGTCTCTGCGAAGCTCTGCGTGAGTCTCTTTTTTGGTTGCGGCTACGCCGCGCTGTGTTGTTCTTTCGCTTTCAATGCTGCGGACAACGTGACCTAGTCAAGTTAAACAGAAAATAATTCAACAATGCCCTATCACCCTCGCATAGAGCCTAAATTGCGCACCCAGAATGGCCTGCAAAATTCAGGTAGAAAACTACGCGAGGTGCGCAAGTTGTGTGGTGAGGAACGCAGGCGGGACAGAGACGCTAGGGTAACAAGAAATTCATTTGGGAATTCAACAGCGCACCAGCTATATTTGCCGTTATTCGACCGTTTCGTAGCCCCCGCACCTTGCGGGGCCCCAGCCCTTGCGGGCGGATTTTGCAAGCCATGAGCTTGACATTCAAGCCTAGATCCACAAGGGGTCGCGACGACACGAATAGAGCATTGATTTTCAACGCGCCGGAAGGGGCGGAGACCAAATGCACGCGCATAAAATATTTTTGGCATCCTCCGCGGAGCTGAAAAGCGACCGCGAGCAGTTCGAAATATTCATCAGCCGCAAAAACAAACTGTGGGCAAAAAAAGGTGTTTTCCTGCACCTGGAAATTTGGGAAGACTTTCCCGATGCCATATCGCAAACCCGTCTGCAGGACGAATACAACAAAGCCATTCGCGAATGCGATATTTTTGTGATGTTGTTCTGCACCAAAGTGGGGAGATACACCGCAGAAGAATTTGAGACGGCGTTCGAGCAGTTCAAGGCGATGAACAAGCCGTTGATCTTCACGTATTTTAAAGATGCTCCCCTCACCACCGGCAGCGCGAACAAAGACGATCTGTCCAGCCTATGGGACTTTCAAGAAAAGCTCAAACAGCTTGGGCACTTTCCAACGGTGTATAAAAACATCGAAGGACTGTGCGAGCATTTTGGCAACCAGTTGGATAAACTGGCGGAGGAGGGCATCATCCCCGTCGTCTCGCAGCCCGGGCACGAAATACCCCACATGCTCTCCAAGCCGCCGTTTCTGCCGGAGAATTTTTTGGGCAGAACGGAAGAATTGCAGGCGATCAAAGCGAAACTCTTTGGTGGAAAGCATTTGTTGCTGTTGGTCAATGGCGAGGGCGGCATTGGCAAAACTTCGCTGGCCTCGCAATATTACCACACGTATCAAAAAGAATACGCTAGCGTGGCGTGGCTGTTGAGCGAAAAAAACATTGCCAACGCCCTGCTGGCGCTGGCCGGCCCGCTGGCGTTGCAATTTGACGAGAAGCTGCCCGCAAACGAGCGGCTCGACCGCTTGCTCACGGCCATGGCCGGGCTGCCCGGCCCATGCCTGCTGGTCATTGACAATGCCAATGAGCTGGACGATCTCGACACGAATTACCTGAACCTGCGGCGTTGCCCGAATTTTCACGTGCTGCTGACGACGCGCATAACCGAATTCAGCCGGGCCGAGCAATACAGAATAGAGGGCTTGCCCGAGCCCGAGGCCCTGCAGCTCTTCCGCACGCATTATGCCGGGCATATGGCGCAGGAAGACGGCCTGTTCGGGCAATTACGCAGGGCCGTCGGCGGCAACACGCTGGTGATCGAGCTGCTGGCGAAGAACCTGCACCGGCTCAATCGCCTGAAGACCAATTACGCACTGGCCGATCTGCTCGCGGACCTGCAACAAAAGGGTCTGTTCGCGCTGCGGCAGAGCCAGCCGGTCAGCACCGCCTACCAGGCCGCCGGCACTTTGCGCAAAGAAAAGCCCGAAGACATTATTGCTGCTATGTATGATCTGGGCCGGTTGCGGGACGCTGAAACCGCCTTACTCTCGGCTTTTGCGGTTTTGCCTGCCGAAAGCATTGCCTTCACCATGGTAGAAACCTTGTTGGTGGGCTCCAAAGACTTGGAGGAAAATCTGCTCGATCTCGCGCAGAAAGGCTGGATAGAACACCATGCCGGCGCTGCCTCATTCAGGTGCAGCCCGGTCGTCCAGGAAATCGCTAAAAAGAAGAACCCTCAGCTCTTTGAAAATTGTGCAATACTAATTGCTACATTGACTGAAAAACTTGCCTATGATACAGGCACCGGGCATTTTCTGAATGCCACCTATGCGGAGGCAACAGCTTTCGCGCATTATGCCGAAAGTGTTGTGGCCGCTTTTACGGAAGCAAGAAATGAAATTGCCATTCTCTGTGAGAGAATTGGCAGCTTCCACACAACGACCGGCAATTTGGACAAGGCTTTGGGGTTTTTTGAAAAATATCTCAAATTGAAAAAAGAACTCTATGACGCCTACCCCAACAATGTGGCCTTTAAAAACGGCTTGGCGATTTCTTATATCAAGCTTGGCTCCATCTATGAAAAAAGAGAAAACCGAGCCAGAGGCCTCGAATATTACCGGCAGGCGGCAGAGCTCCTGTCGCAACTGGTGCAGAGCTTCCCGCGCTATGTGGAGTTCAAAGAGAACTTGAGCTGGGTGCAAGATAAATTATCAGAAAAATAAAGGCGGAAAATGGGTTGGTGACGGACATATGCCAGGCGCTCTCAGCCACTCAACGCAAGGATTTTTGTTGTTTCCGCTACAATCGGCAAGAATCACAACGGGGAATGCGCACTAGACATGGAGTTGCTGGAATAAAGATTTGCTCTTCATCTGAAAATCACACTTTTTTGCAAGCCACAAAAAAGAACTGATGGTGGCATACAGATGGGAGAATCCCACGCTGACTTTAACGCCGGAGGCGTGAAATGTTTATAGCTACGCCCCAACCAACCCAATCGAAACGCCGTAGGCGTGGCATGTTCATGGACGAAAGCATAGCAAACGCTAACAGATTTCGCGGACATGACATTTGTTCAAACATGGATTGAAAACATATGTTCGCGTGAAGAGTCCAAGAAATGTCGCGCCTACGATGTTAAGCGTTTAAAGAAGCAAACTTAGAATAAAATTCTAGAAGTTTTTTGACAGGATTAACGTGACTATTCAGCTCAAAAAAAGAAGAGCAAACGGATAGAGCGGATTGAACGGATAGTTATTCGGCAAAACAAGTTTTAGAAATCCGCTTTATCCGTGCAATCCGTTTACGAGAAATAGGAGCTGAATAGTTACGGATTAACAAGATTTACAGGATGAGGATCAATCTTGTTCATCTTGTAAATCCTGTCGAAAAAGAACTGGCCGCGCAGCGGCTTCTGTTTTCAGCTTAACTGAAAACTGATGTAGGCGATTAGCTCATCAAAAAATCCAAGTTTGGCGATTGATTGACTGAATATTCCAGGTTCGGTTAGCTAATCGCAAACTTCGGGTTTTCCGCCACGGTGAAATCGGCAGCCGGCCGGGCGGTCTGGAAAAGAATTTTGGGCAAAGCGGTTCAATCGTTTGGTCACGCCACGAAATGCAGAAGACAGAAAGATGTGAGACAGAAAAACATCTGTCGATTTTCACATGCCGTCACCATCCGGCTTCCGGGCATGGGGTCGATCACCATTTCTCTATCTTGCATTTTTCTGCCTTGGCTTTCGCTTAATTCAACGAAGGTCTCCAATCTCCATCCGCCGACCCGTCCGGGCTGGCGAGCACGACCTTGTAGCCGTCGGGATCGCGCAGCCAGATTTCCCAATGGTTCGGTCCGCCGTCACCGTCGGGGGGATTGCGATGGCGTGGCAAGACGATCTCAGCCTTGAGCTCGTGGGCGCGTGCCACTGCCGCGTCAAAGTCGTCGAGCTCAAACCACAGGAGCACGCCATTTCCGTACGGCGTCATATTGGGATCTCCGATGCGGCCATGATGATGCTCCACTTCCCAGTGGTGCAACTGCAGAATCAACCTGCCGTGCGCAACGAGCCGTTCATAATTAGGGCGGCCATGCGCGCTCTGGCAGCCCAGGAGACGTTGATACCAGCGGCTGCTCGCCTCAACATCGCGCGCGCAAATGAGGGGTTGTGGATGCATGTGAACTCCGTGGCTTCGTGTTGCTCTTTTGCTTTAGATGCCCGGAATCTGCATTTTCCGGCAGCAGATGGCAAAATCCCTTAAGCAGCAAGGGAAGTCTCTGCTGGCCGGCTTTCCAAATATAGGGTGTCATAGCTCAAATCTAACCCTCCAGCCCATTCCACGGAACCCGCCACCACCCGTGCCGCTTGGAACAAAGTGCGATCTTGCAGCCGGACAAAAATACCTCGATTCAAATAGGGTTTCATATCAAGGACCCGCCACCCCTCATTGTTTTCGTACTCCAAAGCAAGTTGGTAATCATCCAGTGCTTTGACACTTTTGACGTGAGGATTCATAAGATGTCCACCTCCAACAAAATGGCCAGCACACTGTTCTTGAGGAAAAGCGCGAGATCCTTGCGCACGATTTAGGCGGCTTTGGAATGCTCCTGACTTGAAGGCTTCTTACTGTTGCTATGGATTTGAGGATGGGAGGATCCTTTTCAACTCCTCGATTAAAGGTGGAAGGTCTTGCTGAATGACTTCCCAAACCACATCAAGATCAATTTCGTCATAGCCATGAACCAGACGATGGCGCATGCCTATGATGTCTTGCCAGGGGATTTGCGAATAAAAGTGCTGTGTTGTC
>JBOHQX010000024.1:0-17694 GCA_050732395.1 bacterium | reverse complement strand
GAAAACCTCATTCTGTCATGCAGAAGGCATCTTGGTCGATTCACCACTCAGCCCTGTGCTCGAGTCAACCAAGATCCCTGCGGGATGACATTTAAGGGTTTTCGGACAGGCACTTATTTTGCTGATCGCGTTTTCCATGCGGCGATATGGTAACATGACTATGAGTGTGTCGCAAGCAGGAATACGTGAGCGGCAAGATGGCCTTGTGAACGGCGAAGCTTGCCGGCGGAACTCATTGACATCTCGCTAAAAAATACTAAATTGCCGGTAGGAATTCTGCGACTTGAATCAAAAGCCCAAGGATCGTCCACGGGATTGGAACACGGAAATGAAGAACATAGCCTGGCGTTTCAAGATAAGCGGACTTTCAAACACATGAAAAACTGCACGTATACATTCCATGCACTTTTGACATGGACATTTTTTGTCATTTGTTACCCTCTCAAGGCGCAGGAAACCGATCTAAAATTCGAGCATTTTTCCATTGAAAACGGGCTGTCGCACAGCAAAGTAAACTGCATTTTTCAAGATGATCGCGGCTTTCTTTGGGTGGGAACGAATGACGGCTTGAACAAATTCGACGGCTACGAATTCACCGTGTACCGCTGGAAGCCCAACGATCCTCGCGGACTGTCGGCCCAGCTCGTGCGTGCTATTTGGCAAGATCGCAAAGGCAATCTCTGGATCGGAACCGAAGGCGGCGGGATCAACCTCTTTGACCGCGATTCCAATTCTTTCCGGCGGTTCACACCGGATTCTTCCTCTGAAGTCAGAATCAGCGGCCAGGACGTCAACGCGATCGTTGAAGACCGGCAAGGAAATCTGTGGCTGGGCACCAGCAACGGCCTGGATCTTTTTGATCTGCGGAACAGGACCGTGCGCAATTACACCCCTCCGGCGCTCGCGTCAGCGCCGGCGAGGTCCAAAATCGTAAACGTCGTTTACGAAGACCGCCAAGAGAATTTATGGATTGGGTCGCTGAATCACGGCTTGTGGCTTTTCGACCGCGAACGCAAGAGCTTCACGACGTACGTGCATGATCAAAGCGATCCTGAGAGTCTGGGCGACAACGACGTGCGCTCGCTTCATGAAGATTCCCGGGGGAATTTGTGGGTTGGAACCACCTTCGGTGGCTTGAATCTGGTAGATCGCAAGACCGGGAAGTTTCGGCGATTTTTTCCCAACCGAGGCAACGCCGAGAGCAACACTTTTCGCGCCATTCTCGACGACGATGCGGGCAATTTGTGGGTGGGCAATCGCAGCGGCCTTTACAACCTCGACGCCAGCACGCAAAAATTTATTCACTATCAGCACGATCCGAACGATCCATATAGCTTGAGCCACAATTCCGTCCAGTGCATTTACAAGGATGCCAAGGGTGACCTTTGGGTGGGGACGCGTGACGGACTGAATTTCATCAACACGAACGCCGGTGGTTTCGTGCACTATCAGGCCAAGGCCTACGATCGCCGGTTTTTGAACAACAAGGTCGTGTATGCCATTCTCGAAGACCGCCAAGGCGACTTATGGTTCGGCACCGAAGAGGGAGGTTTGAATCATCTCGACCGGAAAACCGGCTTGTTCAGCTATCACAAGCACGAGAGCAAGAACCCCAATAGCCTGAGCGCCAACAACATCAAAACCATGCTCGAAGATCGTGAGGGCAATCTCTGGATCGGAACGTTTCAGGGAGGGCTCAATTATCTCGACCGGAAATCGCAACGATTTTTCTCCTACCAAAACCGGCCGGGTGATCAAAAAAGTCTGGCCGGCAACGACGTCATGGCGCTGCTTTTGGACAAAGAGGGCGGGTTGTGGGTGGGAACGTTTGAAAACGGCCTTGACATTTGGGACAAGAACAAGCGCCAATTCAGGCATTTTTTTGAGGAGGGGGGAATAGCCGGCTATCGCATGATCAGCGCGCTGGTGCAGGATCGTCAGGGCAACATCTGGGTCGGCTCCAATCGCGGACGCTTGGGTTGCTGGGACAAGGTCAAGCAAGAGTTCAAGCACTACCAGCTTCCCCTCGACAATATCATCACCATGGAAATCCGGCCGATTTTCGAGGACGAAAACGGCAATTTCTGGATCGGCACCACCGGCGGCGGCCTGTACTACTTCGACCGCCAGCATGAAACTTTCAAGTCATTGACCATGCAGAACGGCTTGCCGAGCAACATCATTTACGGCATTCTGCCGGATGAGAACAAGCATCTCTGGCTGAGCACGACCAATGGCCTGGTCAAGTTTCATCCGCAGACCGGCGTTCTCAAGACGTATTACAAAGAGAATGGATTGCAGAGCAACCAGTTTTGTTACGATGCATTTTTCAAAAGCCGTAGCGGTGAGATGTTGTTCGGCGGCATCAACGGCGTTACCGCTTTCTACCCGGACGACATTCGTGAAAACGCCTACGTTCCGCCGGTGGTGATCACGAGAATGAGCGTTTTCAACAAAACCGTCGAAATCGGCGGGCCGGACGGTATTTTGAAGAAGCCGATTACCGAGACCGAAACGATTACACTTTCGCATCGGCAATCGGTGTTTTCATTCGAGTTTGCCGCTTTGAATTATGCCATTAGCGCGCAGAATCAATACGCTTATATAATGGAAGGATTCGACAAGGATTGGAATCGAGTCGGCAACCGGCGCTTTGCGACATACACAAATCTCAATCCCGGCCACTACCTTTTTCGCGTGAAAGCCGCCAATAATGACGGCATGTGGAACGAGCAAGGCGCCGCATTGCGGGTGACGATCACTCCGCCGTTCTGGCAGTCTTGGTGGTTCAAGGTGTTAGGTGTGATCTTGCTGCTGCTGATCGTCAAGCATCTCTATGATTATCAGATGCAAAAAAGGAACGCGCTGCAAGCCACAGCCCTGGCCAATCTCGCCCAATTGAAATTGTTGCGGTATCAGATGAATCCGCATTTTTTGTTCAATGCGCACAATTCCATCCGCTCCATGATTTTGCTCGACAAGGACCGCGCCTGGCAAATGATCACCGAATTGTCGGAGTTTTTCCGTTACACGCTGCTGAATTTCAACAAAGTGGCCGCCTCGTTGGATGAAGAAATCAAAGCCGTCGACAATTACCTGCATATCGAAAAAATCCGCTTTGGCGACTCGCTCACCGTTTCATTCCAGATCGACGAAGCCGCGCGCAAATGCTCCGTGCCTGCCTTTTTGTTCCAGCCATTGGTCGAAAACGCCATCAAATACGGCATGCAAACGAGTACTTTGCCGTTGCAGATCCTGGTTTCGATCACATTGCAAGAGGGCACGTTGTCGATCGACGTGTCCAACACCGGGAAACTGATTCCAAGTGCCACCCACGACGGGCAAGACGAAGTGCATGGCACGTCGTTGGAAAATATCCGCCAAAGACTGGCGATCATGTTCGAGGAGGGATATGGATTTCAACTTTATGAAGAAAAAGGGTGGGTACATTCCAAAATAAGAATACACTACCCAGCAGCGGAAAACGGGAGGAAGGCGACCAAGCGAACTGCGGTCGTGACTTCATCCTGACATTGCCATGTTAGGCTAAAACTGCGCCGCTTCAAGCCGTCATGCTCTAAGCCTCTTGCCAAGCACTGGCTTAACTTCCAGGCAAGGATTGTGCCGGCGCGTGGGAAGATGCTTACAGCATGACAGAGGCAAGATACCGACTCCTTCGCATGAAAACTGGAGTGCATCACGCAACAAGCAAATGTTTCAATTTGGCCGCATAACGCCGACTCATCATGAACGGTTTTTCAATACCCCTGACGTAAACTTCCTGCGTATAGTTTTTGCATTTTCTCACCTTTTCCACAAATTCAAAATTGACGATGGCCGAGCGGTGAATTCGCACAAAATGTTGCTCGGGCAGAATGTCCTCCCAGTCCTGCAGAGTTTTTGAAACCAGCGCACGGGGTTTGTCGGCATAATAGAGGTAGGAATAATTGCCCTCTGCGGTGATACACTTCAACATGGACAACTTTATAAACTTGAGGGCGCCGTTGACGATGAGGTAAATGACGTCATCGTACCCTGCTTTTTTGCTTTGCGCGGTGTGCACCGCATCGTTCATGCCGAGCTTTTTGATGGCTTTGGCCAGGCGTTCCTTGCTGATCGGCTTCAGCAAATAGTCCAGCGCATTGACTTCAAAAGCGCGAATGGCATATTTGTCATATGCGGTGATGAAAATGATTTTGGCGGATACGTCGACGTGCTCGAGTAAATCAAACCCAGAGGCGCCGGGCATTTGCACATCCAAAAAAATCACCTCAGGACGGGTGGCGGCGATGAGTGGAATAGCTTGCGCGACATTGGCGGCCTCTCCGACGAGCACGATCTCGGGATAGCCCGCCAGCATGATTTTCAATTCCGAGCGCACCAGCCATTCGTCATCGACGACGAGAGTTTTGAAGGATTGCATGACTTTGCCTTCATGAAAAGAGGCTGCTCACCTGCGCTTGCCGGTCACGTCTACCTCGTAAGTCTTCAAGTCCTTCCACCAGGCAAAGGCCGGGGGCACGTTCATTTTCTCGCAATAATAGTCCCATACTGCGCCAAAGGGCAATCCTTTGGTTTCTTCCTGCAACGCGAGCCGGCCGCCATAATCCCCGGCGTTTTCAAATTCACGGAGTTTAGAGTAAGGCTCCAGCAGCGCCATCAATATTGCTTTGAGCGTTGCGCGTGTCCCTATGATCCACGCGGCTACACGGTGAATGCTGGCATCAAAAAAGTCGAGGGCAAGGTGAATGCGATTCAGCGCCTGGCCGCGCACGATCTCCGCGGCTACGGCGCGTAGCTCGTCGTTTAGAATCACCACGTGATCGCTGTCCCAGCGCACGCCACGGCTGACGTGCAACAACAGCTCGGGGCAGAACTGCATGAGCGCGGAAAGCTTGTCAGCCACGGATTCGGTGGGATGAAAATGGCCCATATCCAGGCAGATGATCTTGCCATTGGCCAGCGCATAGCCGAGATAAAACTCGTGGGAGCCGGCGACGTAAGCTTCACTGCCAATACCGAAGAGCTTGCATTCGACCGCGTCTTTCATTTCGGTCCGATTGTAAGCGACCGCAAAAATCTCATCGAGAGATTCGCGCAATCGCGTGCGTGGCCCCCAGCGATCAGCAGGCGCGTCTTTTGAGCCGTCGGGAATCCAAAGATTATGAATGCAAGGACTCGCCAGCTCGCGGCCCATCACCCCGCTGATCGCGCGGCAGCGCTGCACGTGTGCCATCCAGAATTCACGCACGGCGCGATCCGCATGGCTCAACGTGAACCCGGAATCGGCCTTGGGGTGCGAAAAGCAGCTCGCGTTGAAGTCCAGTTTGAGGTTTTGTGCCTTGGCCCACTCGATCCAACCTTTGAAATGCTCCGGCCCGATGGCATCGCGATCGACCTTTTTGCCGCCGAACTCGCCATACATGGCATGCAAGTTGAAGCGATGGCGCCCTGGAATCAATGAAAATGCTTTTTCAGCATCCTGGCGCAGCTCGGCCACGGTGCGTGCCTTGCCGGGATAGTTGCCTGTGACTTGAATACCGCCCCCAGAAAGGACAGACTCGGGTGTCTCGAATCCGCCGACATCGTCGCCTTGCCAGCACTGTAAAGAAATGGAGAGGCCTTCCAATTTTGCTAGCGCTGCTTCGGTGTCCACGCCGAATTCGGCGTAGCGCTCTTTGGCGAGGTCATAAGCTTTGGTGGTCGTGGAGGAATGCATGCTCTTTTCCTTGAAGAATGAATCTTATAAAACGCTACCCCTTCTCAGACAATCTGAAAACTAAAGCCCTTTGGCCAGTATAAAAACGCAAAAGCTTTTCAACACAGAGTCACAGCGCGCGCGGAGAGTCACAGCGCGGCGTAGCCGCAACCAAAAAAAAGACTCACGCAGAGCTTCGCAGAGACTCGCAGAGATTCACAGCGCGGCAGAATCGTAACCAAAAACTTTGCTAAAAAAGCAAAGTCCTACAAGTTTGTAGTACAGAGTGATCTTTGTTGCGTGGAGTTCTCAAAATTCTCTGTGATACAAACCTGCGGAAGTTTGCTTTTTTAGCAAATTCTTCTGAGGTCAACTTTTCTCCCACGGAAATGGAACTGCCACGGAAAAATCTTATTCTCAGTTTCCGTGGGAGTTCCTTTTGCCTGACAATTGCTGTAGGGCTTACGATAATATATTGCAACCTCGCGTAAAAAACAATTCATCGCGCTCGCAACTTAAGATGGGCATTTGTGCAGGAGGCATCATTGAGTAAGATCGATGTACTAACAACAAAATCGCAAAACTGGCGAGTAAAATTGATACTATTTGATGAGAATGGCTGGGAGGTGAATAGACTATATGGAAGGGTTTCAAAAAGAGGGAAGTCATCCAAAACGCAAGCCGTCTGAAACAGGTTGCCAGCCGCATTCTGATCCTTAGCCTGTGATTTCAATCGCAGGCGGAGGTAGCAACAATCATTGTGCAGAATTCAGGTTCTACCTGAATTTTGCAACGAAAAGAGAACCGCAACGAAAAAGGCTTTTAAAATCGTGGTTTTCGTTAATCCTGCTGAAAAACACCAAGCCACCCATTCGGTGGGTTTCAGTAAAACCACCAAACGCTACAAATCTCCTTTCGTTGCGGTTCCTTTTTCGTTGCAGGCCATTCTGGGTGCAAAACTCAGGTTCTATATAATTGAATCCGGCATGCTTATCGCCCACCTCCACCACCCTGATCGTGGAAGCAACCTTGCATGCAATCAAAGAAATCACTAGCGTGGCTCTTGAGGCATGCTTCGCGAGCCTGTAAATTGGGCTCAAAGCGGCAAAACAGTAGATGCAGCGCGAAATCAGCATAGCAGTGGAGGAGGCACAAATGCCTTTTCAAAACCGGCACCGGTGTCGCCTTCAATTCGCCAAATTCGACGGTCAGCCAGAGCGCCAGCACAAAGTTCTGTACCGGCGAACGCAAGGTCTTGGCCGTGAACAGTGGTGGAGTTTTTGGTGGGATCAGAGCGCCCTCAGCGATGATGGTCACCAGGAGAGCATTTTCCGGGAGCTCAGGGTCGCGCAATGCCGCTTCTGCGCTTTGCTGCAGTTTTGATAAGGCCTGGTCCAAATCGCCTTTCAGCTCCAGTTCGCGGTCGATGTACTGGTGCTGGACGGCCAGACTGCCGTAAGTTTCTCCTGCGCTTATCGTATCCACTTTCCATATTTTGTTCTCGAAGTGGACCGTGTCTCTACCTGCCACGAAGCTGAGGTGCCAGGCGGCTAATTTCGCAATCGCGTCATTGGAAAGATGAAAGACTCCGAATTCGCTTTGTGGCGCCGGATTGAGGGGCGAGGAGGGGTGTTTGACTCCGGTCTTGTCGAGCAGAAGCCTGATGGCGGTGTCTGCTTGTGCGCGCGTACGGCAGTTGGCTAGTTTCTCCAGAATGCCCGCGATTGTTATCTCGGAGAGCCTCTGTATGCCCCGGTACTGGCTCACCAAATCAGATACTTTGTTGGTCAGTGTATCCGCCGGTCCGATTTTGATAAAATCGCATGCCCACCACGCCGTCACGCTCGCGCTCAATGTGCAGAGTATGCTCCCCATGAGTGTTTTTAGCCAAGACATATCGCCGTTCCTTTCTTGAAATCGCTGACGGATGATTTAAAATGGGTAGAAATTCAGCGAGGCTTCGCCTCAAACCAACAAGCAAAAGCTGAACACAAAACTCGAGTAGTACGCTGTTACCTTAATTTTTGTAGTGCCGAATCCTTGAGGGTCACTGCTTAAGTTCGGCTTATTGTTATACGCCGAAGGCGTTAAACACCAGAGCCGAGGGTAGCGCGCAGCGCACCCTCGGTAAATGAACATTACCATCAAGCACCCTGAAGGGGTGCAACAAAAAATTGGAGGCAAACATGCCACAAGCGCTCGTGCAGGTTTATTTACGCATTTGGGACTAAGCATATTTGTGTGGAATCCCGATTTGGATTCCACACAAATACGGTTAATCCCAGACATAGCGTTCATCGATTTCAACGCCATATATTTTACACAGACGCCGAAATTCATCCTGAAATGACTCCGTGTGATGATGTGTTTCCTGATTGGCGATATAAGTCTTCACCTGCTCGACGTGCGACGGGCTGACAGAAAACGCGCCATACCCATTTTGCCACTGAAAAGTTGACAATTCCTCACTCTGCGTCTTTATCCATATCGATGATGAGCGTTTCAGCTCACGCAAGAAATCGGATATCGTCAAGGTCTTTGAGTGGCGCGTTAATAGGTGTGTATGATCTTCGATATCGCCAATCTTCAGCGCCGGGTAGTTGAGATTTTTGCAGATACCGGCCATATAGCCGTGTGTCTTCTCCCGTAAGTTCTGGTCGTTCAAATAAGGCCGTCGTTGCTTGGTAGAGAACACGAGGTGTAAATAGACCTGTACGAGCAATTGTGGCATGCTTGCCCCCAATTTTTGTTGCACCCCTTCAGGGTGCTTGCTGGTAAAGCGCAGTTACCGAGGGTGCGCTGCGCGCTACCCTCGGCTGCGGTGTTTTACGCCTGCGGCGTATTGATGATTAGCCGAATCATAAACAGCAATATAGAACAGAATCTACAACTTCATACTCGTTGGTCTCGCTCCGCACGCTTGTGGGACATTGTTGCAACCCGTGAATTCATAGGTTTCGACAGCGACCTCAATGGGTCGGGGCTATAAGAATCAAGGTGACAGAGTAGTAGTTACTGTCTTTGATGGAATACTTCACTAGCGATAAAGTCGGGGTTGAAGCTTTTCATCAAATCGGCCAGGCCCTGGCCAGTCTCATAACGAAAACCGGTGGATCCGCTTTTCCAAATGCTCCAATACCGGTATTCCCAGGCGAAATATTTTGCCGTTCTCACCCGGAGAGCTCCAGGCTTGAGGTATCTAGGCGGGAAAATGGGGATGGAAAAATTAAAACCGAGATTCGCGCCGGTCTGCGTTTGAATGCCATAGAAGCCAATGTCTACTTCCCCGAATTGGCGCAGGACGTCCATGCGCCATCCTACATCCCCGTAAAGAAACTTTCCATAAGTAACACCAGCGTACAGGTCAAAACAACGCCAGCGATAGCGAACGTCTGCCAGGGCCGTCCAAAAGTCCAGTGAGGAGTAGATCCATTTGCCCTGATCATATGAGGCGTATCCCGTGTAGCCGAGATTTCCCCCCAGCGCGAGCTTGCCATTCATCACGAACTTTGTGATTTCCAAATCCACACCGTAGCGTTGCCGGGTGAAATGGCCGAGCGTGACCGCGGCGAAAACTTGTTGCGGCAATCGCAGGAGTTGACTGAAGGCCAGCACTCCGGGCCGAACGCTGTCGCCTTCCGGGCCGAGCTCGTTGTACAAGGGGACAATGAGCTGAGCCGACAACGACATGCCTTTCCATAAAGTTATGGCCAACTCCGGCGCCAGATTGGCCTGGAATTTCCAGGGGTCTTCATACTCACCGAACATGGCATGCAGTTGTGGAAAGAGTACGATATCGAGCTTTCGCAGCGACGTGTTCGTACGACACTGGCTGCGTAACCTGTGCCAGCCCGGTTCCACTTCAAGGAATACCTCTGCAGCCGAATTCCCATACGCCCTTGACGCCACGCTGGAGTCCGAAAAATTCGGCTGCAAAGGTACGGTAACAGTTATGAACGGCAACTTCCGGTATTGCAAGATCAGAATCAGATGAGTCGCTCCCTTGGCGAAAGGAGGGGCGGTTCTTAGCGCCTCTGCGATCGCCCGTGCTTCGTGACGATAGATGCGGTTTTCATAAGTCACGAATATTTTCCGCTCTGCGACAACTACGGCCACGTTTTCAAAGCCTTGGGCAGTCAAGGCGATTTGAAGTTTTTCCATTCGCCGATTTTCATCATGAACCTGTGCAAGCGCAACCACGGCAAAGATAACCAAGTTATAGAATAAGAATGTCGATTTCATCACTGGTCTTTGAGTTAGGCCAGTAGGTCGAAAAAGTTAGAAAAATATTCTAAAAGCTTTTTGTTGCCAACGGATAGAAAAACGACCAACGGAAAATAAAATCCGTTGGTCGTTTTTCTGTCCGTTGGGCAATTTCTTTGAGTCTAAAACTGCCTGTCAGGGCTTAGGTTTTCGGCCAGTCAGAGTTTTCGTTTCTTAGCTGGCAGGAAAGCCAGTATAGGTCGGTTAAAGCTGAATTTGGATATTCACCCCATAAGCGGCGGTTTTGCCATCGAGAAGCACAAGTGTAGCGGTGAGAAACTTTGCTATGTGCAGGGCCAAGCCGTAGTTGAATTTATGAGTATCGTATTCTGCCTTGATGAAAAAGAGCCCGCCATATCCCATGCTCAATCCGCCCCAAAGGCCGGCAAATTCATGTGCGCGTGCTTTCATCCATTTGACGCCGTATCCCGCGGTCGTCTCAACGATTAGGTGATTGGACACCGATATGTTTTTTGTCAGCACCGCGTAAAGAGCGTTAAACCATCCTTGTCGTCCTTGTATGGCGACAAGATCGTGGAGGCCAAGAACCAATGCCGGGCATTTGCGGTTTTCCTGAAGAACGCGCACGCGTACGCTCGCCATGCGATCACCAATATCTGTAAGACGATCATTCAATGCGTGCGTGACCCGCAGACTGACTTCGAGAAAGGGCAAGAAACCCACACTGGCAAAAGCGGCTAAATTATCGTAACCAGGATTCCCATAAATGGAGTGAGGCCGAGGAATATATCCAAAACCAATAGCCAGCGAGCCGTCCGGCTGCATGCGGGCCGTGGGAACTGTCATCACGGCGCTAAACCCTCCCAATCCGATCTGGGCCCAGCCAGCAACCGGGGAGAGCGAAAGAATCGTGATGGCAAGTAGAATGAATTGCCTTGTCAAAGAGAGAAAAAGCTCGCAGTCAAGACTATTTCAGCTACAAGAGCCATTTTCTGAACCACGCCATCAAAAAGTAGATATTCCAAAGAGCAAATATGTATTGCGTGTTACCCGCACGGGTGTGTTGCAGTAATTGCCGTAGGCCATTTTCGTCAAATATGCCCGTTTCCCGGCAAAAACGACTCAGATTTGCGTCGAGGTAGTCCACCATGAATTCGCCCGCCCATTCGCGCAGAGGAACGCAGAAGCCCATCTTTTTGCGATAGAGGACATCGGTAGGCAACAGTTTTTCCAAGGATTTCTTGAGAATGTATTTCGGTTCCCGATGAAGCGTCTTCCATTTCGCCGGAATGGACAAAGCCAGGTTGACGAATTCATGGTCGAGATAGGGGACGCGCAGTTCGATCGCATGGGCCATTCCCAATCGATCGGCGCGATAGAGATAGAGATTCGGAATGATTGCCTTCACACCCAAATAGCAAAGCCAGTCGACGTCGCTTGGTGGCCGATCCTTTTGGCGGATGGATTGAAATGAGTTATGGAAGTAGGCAACCTGATCGTAGGAATTTGAAGTAGAGAGCCGTTGCCTAAATGCTGGTGTCAGGAAAAAACGCTTGGTCGACTCTTTGAATCCACCAGAGCCCCAGAAAAACTCCTGTCCCTTGGTCGCACGACTAAAGATTTCATATTGAGGAGAACCATTGTCGACGAAACCATATAGTCTCGCGATGCCGGATTTTAAACTGCGCGGTAATTTTGAAAACAAGCGATAAAGAGGATAGATCTGAACATATCGCATCCATTGACGATAACCACAAAACAACTCGTCACCACCGTCGCCGGTTAGAACGACGGTCGTTCCGTTTTCACGGGCCCGTTGTGCCATGAAATAAATAGGTATCGACGCGGCGTCGGCCAAGGGCTCGTCGTAAATCTCAATCACCCGGGGCAGAAATTCCGCCACATCTTGAACGGTCACGATCTTCTCATGGTGTTCCGTGCCCAATCGTTGTGAGATTTTGCGGGCGTGACTCAGTTCATCAAAAGCCGGCGCGTTCTGAAAACCAACCGAGTAAGTTTTGATGGGAGTCGAAGGTCGCTTTTGCATCAGCGCAGTGATCGCGCTCGAATCCACACCACCACTCAGGAAAACTCCTACGGGAACGTCGCTGATCATATGGTA
This sequence comes from bacterium, assembly GCA_050732395.1. GTDB lineage: Bacteria > Zhuqueibacterota > Zhuqueibacteria > Zhuqueibacterales > Zhuqueibacteraceae > JBIOXB01. The sequence goes on along the minus strand of JBOHQX010000024.1, from coordinate 5,650 downwards.
TTGTACCGCTCTCTCCAGCTCGAAGATGATCCGCTCGCCGAGTTCATCCTCTGACAGGGAACTATAATCACGATAAGAGATTTGCCAATAAGGCTCATACGCCCTGATCCCGCTTTTGCCCACGACCATCATGTGCGCCGGATGAAATTTGTAGATGCCTTTGAACATCGTTTGCGGCGGTAGAACGTAGTTGAAAGTCAGGAAGTGGTACAACGCTTCTTCATCCAACTCCGCGGTCACCCACGGCAAGGTCAGAAGGGCTTTGATCTCAGATGAGAATGCAAAGACTCCTTGTCGGGTCGTATAATACAATGGTTTGATGCCGATTCGATCTCTGGCGAGAAACAACTCCGCTTTGGCCTCGTCCCAGAGCGCAAATGCAAACATGCCGTTCAAATGATGCAGACAGCTCCGGCCCTCTCGTTCGTACAAGTACAGCAACACTTCTGTATCGGTTTGTGAAAAAAAGCGGCGAGCACCGCAGGCGGCCTTGAGGGCCTTGAAATTGTAGATCTCGCCATTGTAGACGAGGACCGTCCCTTGCGGGCTGCGCATCGGTTGGTGCCCGCTGGCCGATAGGTCGAGTATGCTCAGCCTTTGATGGCCAAGGAACACGCCTCGACAAGGGGCAGACCAAATGCCGCTATCATCGGGCCCGCGATGGCTTATCGCCTGGTTCATGGTCCCGATGTGTTTTTCCGCTTCGGGAATGGAAATGCCGGAGTAATTCAACAGCCCATTTATACCGCACATGGAAGGAATAGATTTGGGCGGTTATGAAAGTCTCTCGCTCAACGGATGAAAAACCAAATCAGTTATGTTCAAGCGCCTTGCGCAATGGTTTTGACAAAATCTTGGATTCTTCTCGCTCTGATTTCCCAGGTAAATTGCCTGACTCGTTCCAATGCCCGGGCTGCCAATTCCTCCATTTGGGTTTGGTCGGTAAGGAGAGTGACAATATTTTGGGCAAGCAGATGAGGCGCATCCGGCGGCACGAGCACGGCGACGGGATCATCGCCCAGCACTTCGCGTAAAACCGGATAGTCGGCAGCAATAATCGGACGGCCCGAAGCCATGTATTCAAACAGTTTGCCTGGGGAACGGTACTTATTCAATTCCATTCCTGAAGGATAATAGAGCAATAGAACATCTGCCGCCATTTGATAGTACTGAACAACGTTTGGTGGCACAAAGCCGGTGAAAATCACATTTGAGATGTTTTCCTTTGTGATCAGTTCGCGCCAGAGGTGTACGTGATCGGCCCGACCTCCCACCAAGACCAATTCGATGGTGCTTGGCAACCGCCGTGCCGCTGCAAGCAGGTATTGTATTTCCTGATATCCCCAATAGATTTTTCCCGTGTACAACGCCAGCTTCTTGTCGACTGGTAATCCAAGCTTATCGCGCGCCTCTAACTTTGAGATCCGTAGCTCATCGTACAATTTGAAGTCGACACCCATGTGTGTTCCGAGAACTTGCGTTGATGGCAAAAAACCGTTCTCAGTCAAATCGTGCTTCAGGGCAAAGGAATTGGCTACGATTCCATCCGCCCGAGGGAGCAGCAACCGTTGCAAGAAATTTCCCGGGGTAGTGTGAATTTCCATTACGACTACGACTTTGCGCCGTAGCCATCGCCTCATCAGCAAGAAGGCCAGTATGGACGAATAGTTTCTGGTGTAGAATACGACTCGTTCATTCGCGTTTGTCCTCATGGCAAATCTCAGCGCCTGCGTCACATGCACACACAACCTATTTAATGCCCACCAGCACCCGCTGCTGTCTTGTTGCACCGGCATATGCACGATTCTCGTTGGAAACTTTTTTCTGATACGATAGAGATCGAGAGGATCGTTGGTCTTGATCTCCTCTTCCAACACATTGATTCCCATCGCTACGAGGTTTATGTCCATACGCAGTGTATGCAAGGCTTCGCAAAAATAAACGAGCATCTGCCTTTCCACGCGGGCTATCTGTATGTCGCCTGGAGCGAAGTAGCACCATTTCATATTCTAATTGGAGCTGGTCTTTGCCTGGAAGAAGACGAATCCGGTACGTCTAAGCAGAAAGTAGAGGAACAAGAAAACCATCATACCGTAATAAAGTGTAAAGGCCAGGCCCGCACCCTGAACACCCAGAGTGGGCACCATGACGTACAAACAGACAAATTGAAATATCAGCGCCACCAGTGCCACCAGCACCACCTTGCTCGCCATACCATAAACCAGCAGCAATGGCCTCGCCCAAAAGAAAATCATGGAAAGCGAGGTGCCCAGGAGCATGACCAATGTGACCGGTTGAACCTCTACGTACCGCGCGCCGGCGAGCGTACCGAGTAGCCAGTTGCCGAAACATGCGAAAAGCACGATGAGCAGAGCCGCAATGATTGCCATGATCTTCGCGAGCAAGATCACCAAATCGGTGAGCCGGACATTGTCATTTTGAGCATGCAATTGGGCCATTTGCGGATAGATCGCCAGCAAAAGCGGATCGGAAAAAAGCATGAGCGCGCCGGCAATGCGTGTGGAGACTTTGTACAGCGCCACCACTGCGGGCGAGCTCAGCCCTGCAATAACAATCACGTCGAGTTTCGTCGACAGGATGCGAAATGCGCCGGCGAGATTCGTGCTGAAGAGAAAATTCGTTATAGACTTCCGCTCCTGGGTAAGAAGATGACCAGCCGGTCGTAAAGGATTGAGGTCGAGAGCGCGAAACGAGCCCACTGCTGCGGCGATTGACAACGCAAAGAATAGGCTCTCTGAGCAGGCGAAGGCCTTAGAAACCGTCGTTATCGCCGGAGCAGTGACGAGAGTGACGGTGAGCACTACCAATCGTAAGACCATTGCCGCCATACCAAGCTTTATTGACAAAGCAAAAGAGTTGGTAACGCGCAAGAACGATCCGATGCTTCGCACCATGGTCTTCAGGGCAACCGTCCCGCCAAGAACGGCGAGCGCAATGGTATATTGGGTGGGTAAGGCCAGCCATTGCATGATGAAAGAGCCGGCGAACACAATAACGGCAAAGCCCAGAATAGCTACGGTACCGTCAAGCAGAAACAGCATGCGCATGAACGCCGAGACGGCTAGATGGCCTCGTGATCTTTGAAGTTCAGGTACGAATTTGATGACTGCTTCGCCGGTTCGAAAATCCAGCGCCCCAAAAATCAATTCCGCCGTGGAGGCGAGGATCACAAATACACCGAACATGTCCATGGAGAGAAAACGCGCCAGTAGCAACGTTTCTGCCAACGTGACCAAGGCGTGCACTGCCTGTCCGGCGACTGCCCAGCCGCCATTTGTTAACACCGCATGGAGAACGCCATCCCTGCCGGCAAGCGTGTCTAGGCAGAGATTTCGAAATGGCAACCTGCCAAAGCGCAGTTTCGGAGCCACAGAATCAAAATGCGAAATGAGTCGAACGAACAGTTTACTCCACCCATTGGCGCCTGCCTTTTATAGCCAAATCCGTTGAGCCGGTCCATTGTTTGGTTTTTTCCCAGGTATTTCTTCTTTCCACCTCGATGTACCCGTTTCGTAGAAACCAATTCTTGATTTCGTCCTCTTCATGCTCCTTGGCATAGAGAGGGGTGTACTTGTCTCTGATGCCAACCAGGAATTGGCTATTGCTTCGGTAACGTGCGCTTTTCATGCCCACCAGTCTCTTCAATGAATGGATGGTCCGGTGAAGAGATGCCATCACGCGGATCATGACAGTTTGCGGAGCTTCGGGAAGTCTCGATATGATCGTTCTTGCCGCACGTATGAAAACAAACCTGAACCGGTTCCAACCCTTCTTTCTGCCATAGAGCCAAACATAGAAGAGACCACCGGCCCTGGACAGTCTGGCAAGGGCATCAAAGGCTCTCCGCGGATCAGAAGTGTGATGGAGCACGCCGTGACTATAGGTCAGGTCAGCAATATTGCCGGCAAGAGGCGGCGTAAATACGGACGCCTGCACGAAATGACACAGATTCGACCGATTCGCTTGAAACGCTCTTGCTACAACGTCGGACATATCAAATGCGATAATTTCAACGAGATATTTTGTCGCGAGATTGATCGACAAGACACCGGAACCACAGCCCGCGTCAATCATAAGCTTTCCCTGAAGCTCTTCGGGAGAAGGGATGCCGATCTCTTCACAGAAAGTGTCCAGCCGTTGATCAGCGCTCCAAAGCCAAATGGTTTGATCTTCATATTTAAATTCGTCCCATTCGCGTGAGAAGGAAGTCTGTACCGCGTTCTCGCGCAGGCATTCGGAGAACTTCCCGCCCGAGGCCGCAAAATGTTGATTCAGGGGAAGCCCTTTTTCGGCGGTGTGGAAAATTCTTGGGACCCCCTGCCGGACCGGAAAGGATATGCCGCATCCCATGCAAATCAGAACGCCGGTGAGCACCTCCATTTCGTATTCCGAAGCATTCGCGTATTTTTGATAGATGATTTGTTTTTCCTGGTACGAGAGCGAGATCGGGAGTCGGCGGCCGGATTTCAGCTCAAAATTGCAGTGACAATAGGGACATCTCAAATAGCGTAACAATGCTGGCTTCATTGTCGCTCCAATTGACGTTCCTGAGAATCTACTCGCGCCATATTTCAGTATAGATTGACTTGAATGCGGCGGCGACCTTGCCGGGTGTATATCGACATAGAACCGAAGCACGCGCGCGTTGCCCTATCCGCCGCCCCAAAGCCGGATTTGCGCGCAGGCGAACCAAAGTTTCAAGGAGTTGGAATTGATTTGCTACGATAAATCCGCTGCTTTCGGGCTGGATGTGCTCGACCAATCCACCGCCATCCGAAAACACAATAGTGGGCAGACCCATAGCCATCGCCTCGACGGCAGCGTTGCCGAACGATTCCAAACCCATGGAGGGCAGACAGAAGGCATTCATGATCTGCAGGTAATCGGCAACGTGCACTTGCCGGCCTGCAAAGATGATTTGTGAGCGCAATCTCAACTTGTCCGTAAGTGCCTCCAATCGTTCGCGCTCGATGCCGTCTCCGACGATGAGGAGCACGAGATTGGGGTCGGCCAGGGCCGCCACCGCATACAGCAATCGGTCAATGCGTTTCCATGCCTTTAAGTTTGCGGCAGTCCCAAGTATATAGAGGGATGGGCGGAGACCAAGCTCAGCGTACACGACTTCGGGCGGGCGCATGGGCTGCATTAAATCGGTTGATAGTGCATTGTAGGTTACCTTGAAGGATGCTTCCGGAATGTGATATAGTTTCGCGCCGCACCGTGCGCCGTACCTGGTGTTGCCTGAAAAACCATGGAAAAAGCCACGAAGCAGAACGCCGAGAATCCCATGCAGTACGCGTTTTTTCAGAGGATAATTGATCAGCCCTGCTCTGTGCGTGTAAATACGCCGCGCCTGCGCGCATCTAAGGCTGGCCAGGAAAAGTAACAATTCGCCGGCGTGGAAGTGATGTATGTCAAATGGCCTCATGGCCTCAACAATCTTCCCGAAATGACTCAAGGCGTGGCCATGCGGCAAGTCGAGGGCTATTACTTCGCATGCGAGCGCTCGCATCCACGTCTCGTATACTCCACCCCCTTGTGCGAAGAGTACCGCCGGCTTTAACTCCGGGTCCCGCAATTGCTCGCGCACGAGTTGATAAACGGCGCGTTCTGCACCTCCCAATTGTCC
>JBOHQX010000023.1:0-4637 GCA_050732395.1 bacterium | reverse complement strand
GCGGATTTAACTTAACCTTATCAGTCCATGCAATTCCCAAAATAGTCTTACCGTAACTATTCAACTGTTTTCCCCAAAGCCCAGAGCGCCCATCAAAACCAACTATGTATGAGGCCGGCCGCGCAGGAGACGGGCGGGCAAAGTCACGACTGCCCAGAGCAATTCCAGCACGCCGTCGACGACGATGCCGACGATGCGAAACGGCAACAAGATCAGCCACACAATGGGATAGAGTATCAGTGCCAGCAGCGCCAGCGGCCAGCACAGCACGAACAGAATGCACCATAGGAGAAACTTGATCACGGATGGCCTCGTTGCTGTTGTGTCAAGCGTGTGGATGACGGCCTTGCAAAACTCTCTCAGCACATAGCCGCTATTTGATCTTCCTCGCTGTTTGCTCCACGCCGCCTTGCTTCAATCAGATGCGTAGTGATTCGTTTCCTCAATAATTTCATCTCTATCCCAATATTGCCCGAAGACGTGAAGGTGAGTAGGGAGAGGCAAGTCGATAGGTCGAATTGTCACCTTCGCACGAAGCAAAGGCACGTAACCCAAATTGGGTCAACTCGCCATCTTAAACAGGGCTTTCACCGCTTCCTCGACTTCTTCCGGGACGACCATTCCTTCCGGGACCGAGGTCTGCATGTCGACGGTGACGCGCAACGCCCTTAATCCCTGCACGCCTTGCAGATCTTCCAGCTCGACCTCCTCCACTTTCTCCGTCAAATATCCCGAGGCCTGAAGGTAATCGATATACCGCCGATACTCCGAAACTTCCCGATCGTGCGAGTAAACAATGGCAATCTTGCCAGGCTGGGTCAACCGCTCGGACGTTCCCTTAATCGTGGCTTTGTCGATTCTCTTCTTCATAATCTCGTACCGAATGTTATAGGCGCCATCCACGTCGAATTGTTTCTCGTCGAAGCGGAAACGGATGGACAAGGGCGTGTTTTGAACCAGAATGAGGTGTGCCGTCTCCAGCGGCGCTTTGAGAGTCTCTTTTAAACGTTCGGCTTGCCGGGCCATCCCGCATGCCACCATGAGCTGCCACAAACGGAGATTTTTCAGGTAGAGCAAATCGAATTTTCTGTCCTCCACCAGGGACGCGCCGAGGTAGATGACATGGTCTATGCCATCGGACTTGTGTTTCTCAAAATAATGAGGAAACATCGCTTGAGCTTTTTCCTCCTCGTCCTCGAGATAAGCGGAGAGAGTTTCATTGATCTGCGCGACACTCTCCTCAAAATCTTTGCGTTTGCGATAAAGGATTTTGAGTTGCGTATCCAGAGCCGCGCGATAGCCGTGAATCCTCTCGCGGACCTCGGCACCGAACTCCTGCAGGTGATTGAAAAGTGATTCCACTTCCCGATTCAAGAAGTCGAGTATGGTGACTTCGTCACCCGAGCTCACGCCAGCAACGATTTTTGCTATCATCTTGTCGATCCGATAGGCGAGCTCGTCGAGAAATGGGAGAGGCTTTTGGCTGCGCGCCAGCAAAACGATCTCATTCGCCAGACTCAGCTGATCAATCAGGTCGGCTTGAATGGCGGCGTTGCGTTGCGTCGAAGATCCCCGGATGTCGGTTACGCCATACAAGGGATACACCTCGTCGAACACAATCGGCTCTATCTCCGCGACGATCCCCGCATCCTGTTTCTGAATCAAGCTGATCGCGGCTTTGCGGAAACGCCACTCCACCGCAGGATGGATGGCCGTGCATCTCTCTTTGATGACGGCCTGAACGCGATGGTTGAGCTCCTCCATGCTGCGTTTGATCGCCATGGAGAACAGCGGGAGAACTTCGACCAATTTCATGGCGTTGAGCTCATTGAGATCTCCAGGATTGGGCGATTTGAGGTCGAGGGTGCCGATGAGCTCGTCCTGGTAATAGAGAGGCGCGACCACCATGTTCCTCACGCCGTATTGGATCATCTCGTCCTCAACGCTGGAGCGGTTGGGGTAAGTCGTCAAATCTTCGATAACGATCGTCTCCCCTTGGGCGACCGCGCGCGTATAGAGGGATCCGGCAAAATCCGATATGCTGTAATGGCGGGATTGGCTGGCAATGCAATCGCTCCCGCATGGACTGCCGTAATTCAGCACGAAAACTTGATTGCCTTGGATGGCGGCCAGGCCGATGGTCACATGCGGCCGCCGCAGGAGTGCTCGCAATCTCTCCTGCAGGCTGATGAATCGGGCATTGGAAAGGATCGACTCTTTCTCGATGAGGTCTCGTTTCAGAGAAGACAAAACTTCCTGGTCGGTCACGTCCACCGCGTTGATCACCGCAAATCCGTGGAATTCAAATTGCTCGGGTGGTATAAGCTCCATCCAGAGATTCAGGTCATTGAGGTTGGCAAGAAGATGATCTCTCGCCGCGCCTGTCAAGGGCTTGGGCTCGCCGACCATTTTTGTTTCCACAAAGCATGGATCGAAATGCATCTTAAAATGACGCTCGAGCCCGGTCTCGGGATCGATGAATGTGAATATCATAGGATAGTCGAAATCGAGCTCCAGGCCGTAAAACTTCTTAGCGATGTGAAGATAGGCTCGCAGAAGCCTGCCGGAGGCCATAGCATTGACATCCATTTTTGGACGTCCCCGAAAAGTCCCGTCCGCTGATACCAGCATTCGTTCGAAAGGCGGCGTGGCATAGAAGCTCCGCAGATGGAAGGGAGCAATGGCGGCCGAGTAACTTGTATTCCAAAAAGCCGGCGGGAAGACCACACTCATGAGCGTGTCCACCAGCTCCCGATGCTTGGCAATGACCGAAAAATCTTCGATGGGCCTCAGCAGCTCCGGAGCCTTGTGCAATTCCTCCTGAATCTTTTCGGCAATATCACAATTGAGTATTTGCCTTTGGGCGACACGCTCATGCCAGAAGTCAATCAATGGCGAAAGACTGAAAAGGCATTTGAAGGGGAATTCCCATGCATCCAATGTATTGGCAACACCTCTGCCGAAGGAATGGCTAGCACGCTTGGGCGTGCTGAGATGATGATCAGACATCCTACTGCCTCCTTATGCTCTATAACATAATTTTTGATCGAAAGTAACTATTCAGCTCCTGTTTCTTGTAAGCGGATTGAACGGATAAAGCGGATTTCTAAAACTTGTTTTGCAGAATCATTATCCGTTCAATCTGCTTCATCCGTTTACCCTGCATTTTTTGAGCTGAATAGTCACGATCGAAACAGAGCGAATTCAGACTAATAATTACGAGTTTACCTGGGTCTTTGTTTCTGATGGCTCTAAGGTCTTTGCGGCAACTTCAAGAAGACGATGAATGATTTTTTGTGCAATAAGCGTGGATGATCGTTCAAATGCAGTGAAATGCACATCACAAAAATCCAGAAGGTCATGGCAACAACCATTTGTCCAATTCCGCCTCATGATGTGCGAGCCTCACCGCTCAACTGAGCGCGACGGTGAAGGATGCCGCAGCCGCAAGTGCTGCGGCCGTGCGAACGTGATTCCAAGCCGTCCAACTGGCAAGGTATCTGATCCACAGGCTAGCGCCCTTGGGGTCGCTCGGCGCGACCGCCGCCAGCGAGTTATTCAGCGGCACATTAAACACGATTGTGACCAAAAAGGTCCCGATCAAATACAGCGCGCTGCCGGCGAGCAAATAGACGGCGTCTGGCTTGTCCCACTGCGCGAGTGAGACGATCATCACGACGGCGCACGCCGCGCCCGTCCCGAGGAAGACACCCAGAAACAGCGGATTGATCACCACAACATTGATGGATTGCATGGCGGCAATACCCTCGGCCGGGACGAGGCGCGCGAGGGCCTTCATCACGAAGGCGGAAAAGGCAAAAAAGACACCGGCTATCAGCCCGCAGCCGAGGGCTGCAAAAAGCGTCAAGGCGAAGAGCAAGCCCTCGCTCATCTCGCGACCTGCTCTGCTTCCACGGACAGCTCTTTGGCCAGGTCGTCATAGGTTAGCGCCTCAGGGCCGCTCAACGTGTATACCCTTTCCTCGTGGTTAGGTGCCGTTAGCGCTTTTGCTGTCTCAACCGCGTTGAGCTCGAGCTGCGTCTGGTTCAGCGCGTTTGGCCCGAGGAGAAACAGCTTGTCACATCCCTGAAACGCCGCACGAAGGGCCGCGAGACGGTTGTAGTCGATGATGACGGCCTCGATCCCTCTCATACGAGCGGCTTCCGCCCGCTTGCTCGAAAAGTGGGCGGCGCGAAGGGGTGCCTTTGCTGATTCAAGCTGCCCGATGACTTCGCTACTGAGAGTTCCATGGGCTCCGGTTACGCAAATCATAGTCATTACCTCCTTGTCTTTTTTTCCTGTGTGACTTTTGCGGTTCGTGTTTCATCATATTGATCGTTCGGGTGCTCCTTGCGCGTCTTCGTTGACTTTCTTCCTATCCTAGCTTGACAATGTTAAGTTAAACTCGCGCCATCTCAATCTGTCATGCTGTAAGCATCTTCCCTAGGGTTTGGTGCAGCCCTCTTGGGAAGATCCCTACGGAATGACACGGAATGGAGGCTCTGAAGGCTAACTTAGTGTCCGTCCGAAAAAGGGTAGATTTCTGAATTTTTATTCATCTGCCTCTCCCCGTTGCTGGAGTGGAATTGGATACGATAGCGCTTTTGCGATGTTCATTGTGTTTTTGTGAATAGTTC
>JBOHQX010000022.1:0-7755 GCA_050732395.1 bacterium | reverse complement strand
CCTCGGACGAGGTGGCGCGGGAATTACTGGATAAAATCTCTTTGCCGCGCAGCCCGCTGTTGTGAAGGCGGGTGGTGGGTGGATGATGGTGGATAGTAGATAGTAGATAGTAAATAGTGGATAGTCGATAGTATTTACAATCACACCATCCACTATCCACCATCCACTATCTTCTCTCCACCATCCACAAACCCTCACGACGCCTTCTTCTTCGCCTGGTACTCCTGGACGATCGCCGCCACCATGTTCTTCAAATCTTGCTGATTCTGGAAACGCAGGTCGACTTTCAGGAACTCCATCGCCCACTTGTTCTGCATTTTGTACAACGTTACCAGCGCCAGCTTGCGTACGCGCAGATCGGGATGGTTGCGATAAATGCGCATGACGTCATAAACCGATTCGTGAATATCGAGCTTATCGGCGTACTCGACAAAGAATACCATAGCGGATTGGCGCAATCCTTCGTTGTCAGAAGCCAGCGAACGCACGAGGTTTTTGCTGACCAGCTTCCAATCGATCGCTTTCTCCGACGCCAAGCCTTGACCCGCGCTCATCACCACGAGGGTCATGACCGCCGCCACAATGAAACACAGTACCCGTTGCATAGCAACTCCTTGGGAAATAATGAACACAAATTGAGGAAGATTGAACAGACCACGCATGCGTCGCTTGCAATCATTATGACACCGCCAACCTTCAATAGGTTGCACGGATGGCGGAATCATACGCACGTGGGCAGCCTTTGTTTCAGCATGAAGTTGGTGAAAAAATTTTAATTGCAGGTGGTCATTCTGATTGCAACATTTACATGCACACGTGAGTCTAATAGATTCTGACTGGTAAAACTCCTGGCTCCGGCGAGCTGGATCAGAGCAGCGCCCATTGAAAATATGGTCCAACGGATCAAAAAGCGACCAACGGTCGCTTTTCATCCGTACGGTGAGTAAAGTCTCAGATTCTATTCTGTATTTGATTCTCTAATCGCATTGGATCATCGCCGTGTCCGTTTCCGCCTATCGCTTCATCGATCCGCACGTTCTGGCAGCCATCTCGAATCTGCCATTGTTGGCAAAAACCGTAGTGGACGGCTTCATGCTGGGCGCGCATCAAGGCCCGCAACCGGGCGCAGGCCAGGAATTCAACCAATATCGCAGCTATCAACCCGGAGATGATCCCCGCCGCGTCGACTGGAAAATGTACGCGCGCTCCGACCGGTTTTACGTGCGCGAATCCGAGATCGAAACCAGTATCACGATTCGGTTCATCCTCGATGCCAGCGCTTCCATGTTGCACGCCGACGGCGAGCTCGTGAAATTCGATTACGCGCGATTCCTCATTGCCGCGCTCGGCTACCTCGCCCATCGTCAAGGCGACGCGATCGGCTTGCATGGTGTGCCGGAAGGCGATACGCCCTCGCTTCTGCCCAAAAGAGATCACCAACAATTGCATCGCTTTCTGCACGATTTGGAAAAACTCACGCCCTCCGGGAGGTGGCCGGAATGGCAAAAAATGGCGCACAGTTTTTCCACGGCACCCGGTCGCGAATTGATCATCGTAGTGAGCGATTTGCATGAGCACGGGCATGAAATTGCAACCGCTCTGAGCAAGCTGCGCGCTCTGAAGCACGAGGTGCTGCTCTTCCATCTGTTAGGGCGCAACGAAATCGATTTCACCTATACCGGCGAAGTGGCGTTTCAAGATTTGGAAACCGGACAGACCCTGCCGGTGAATACCGCCACGGCGCGCGCCGGCTACAGGCAGGCGCTGCAACGCTATTTGCTCACGCTGCCCAGAAAATGGCGCGAGCAGGACGTTGCCTACGAATTGCTGGCGCTCGACCGGCCTCTGGACTTTGCCTTGCGCCGCTACTTAACCCAAAGAATGAAGCTGTGGTGATGCAGTTTCTAGCGCCACTCGGTTTTCTGGCTTTGCTGGCCGCCCTGCTCCCGATCGCCATTCATCTGTTGAGCCGGAAAGCAGGGACGATCATCAAAGTCGGCAGCCTCCAATTTCTCACCTCTTCTTCGAGCGCGCGTTTCAAAAGCTTGCAGGTCAGCGAGCTGGCTCTGTTGCTCGTGCGCACCACGCTCGTCGTTCTGCTCGCATTCCTGCTGGCACGCCCCGTCTGGCTTACCAAGATCTCCGGGCCAACTTCTTCCTCCGCTGGTTGGGTCCTGGTCGCTCCCGAGCTTTTGCACGCTCCGCATCGAGACTGGATCCGGCCTGTGCTCGATTCCCTCGCCGCAGCCGGACACGAGCTGCATCTCTTCTCCGCCGGTTTTCCCGCGTTGAGCTTCAGCGAGGCCGGTGCCGGCTTTCAAGAGGGCCAGAGCTGGTGGTCATTGCTGCGCGAACTGGAACAAGCAGGACTCGCGTCCGCTTCCATCCAGGTTTTTGCCGTAAATCGGCTCAAGGCTTATCACGGCGAGCGCCCGAAATTGCAGCACAAGCTGGTTTGGAAAGTTTTTCCGGCGCTCCAACGGCAGCCTGGCGACTTTATTCGCTTGCAGCCAGCGCCCGACAGCATGCGGGTCGCTATTGTCCACGCCGCGTCGAGAATAGGAGAAGCGCAATATCTCCAATCTGCACTACAAGTCGCGGCAGAAGCAATTCCTCAAATCCTTCAATTGAAACTGGTCTCGCGGGAAAGTGGCGAGCCGCCATGGATGAATTTTGATCTGCTATTTTGGTTGATGGAGGATTCGCTGCCAGCAGCCGCATCGCGACAAATCGAGCACGGGCTGGTGGTAATGACAACCGCAAGTAACAAGGATGGGGGCACACGTGAAAGCTGGATAATCATGCCACAAGCCGGCGCGCTCTCTTTTCCGCGGCTGTGGCGCAGAAGCCCGGCGACCAACCGCGGCGTGCCGATTTGGACGGATGGGTTGGGCATGCCCTTGCTCGAGGCCGAGCGCCAGGGCCAGGGCTGGCGATATCGCTTCGCCAGCCGCTTTGATCCGGTTTGGAATGAATTGGTGATGCATGCGGCGTTTCCAGAATGGTTATTGGCATTATTGTCACGCGAAGATCTCATTCCAATGGGCAAGCCGGCGCCGTGGGATCAGCGGCGTATAAGTTTGGCGCAAAGCCTTCCTCAAGAGGACAAGAAAAGAACTGCCGGCGAGACCAGATCTGCAGCATATGCGCTCCATTTTCCAATTTGGTTGCTGGCGGTTTTAACTTTTGGCATTGAAAGATGGATGTCCGACCGGAAATCGAGTTAGACACTGCACGGCTCCAGTTGCACCAACTGGTGCGAAGCTGGCGCCTGCGCTTGTGGCTCGGCGCTGCCTTGCGGTCGGCCGGTCCCGCCCTGCTCTGTCTTGCCGTGGCCGATCTCGTCACGGAACAGGAGCTGGTGTGGTCTGCGATTGTTTCCGGCACGGCTTTTCTCTTGTTCTATGCTGGACAGGCGTCTCTGCTCCGAAAAAGGAGCGACGACGAACGCAACGTGGCGCAACATCTGAATCGCATTAACTCCGAATGGGAAGAAAGCGGCGAATTGCTGCTGGCCTCTGAAGAGACCTTGACCACGCTGGCGCGTATGCAACGGCGGCGCCTTTTGCATGCTTTTCCACCGGCATTGAAAAACTCACTACTCCCGCGCAAGCCTTTGCGTGACGCCGCGCGCTCTTTTGCGATCATGGCGTTTGCGGCTGCGCTGGTCCTGGCATTGCCGCCATTGCGTCCGAAACAAAGCAATTTTCCTGCCTCTCCCCAGGCGAGCTCTCCTCCGGCAACAAGCACACAAACTTCGCCGGTGCAGATTGAAAAGGCAGCAATAATCGTTGCTCCGCCGCGCTACACGGGCAAGCCGCGGCGCGAGCTCACGCAATTCGACTTTGAGGCTGAAGCAGGCGCGCAAATCACCTGGCAAATCTCTTTCAATCAACCTTTGCATGACGCCGCGCTCATCATACTCAATGCTGACACCCTGGCGCTGCGCGAAATGCGAGCCGGCATTTATACAACCTCCGTGTACCTGCAGGAGAGTATGCTGTATCAGCTTTGCGCGACCAGCTCTGAGGGGAAAACACATGTATTCGAGTATCATCGCGTGGAGGTCGTCAAGGATTTGCCGCCGGCGATCGTGGTGGTACATCCAGAGCCACGCGTGGAAATCAATACCGTGGGGCCCAAATCCATACTTTTGGAAGCGGTCATTGCTGACGACTATGGCATACTCCAGGCCGAGCTGGTGGCAACGCTCGCGCGCGGTTCAGGCGAGGGCATCAAATTTCGCGACAGCAGAATGCCACCCGGCAATATTCAAAAAGAATCCCGGCGGCGCTGGCGTGCGAAGATGCAACTGGAATTGCACGAGCTCGGCATGATTCCCGGGGATGAGCTCTATTTTTACCTTGAAGCGCGTGATCAACGCGAGCCCATAGCGCAGAGCGGGCGATCAGATACTTATTTTATAGTATGGAAAGACACGGCGCGGGTCGAAGTTGCAGCGCATGCGGGCTTGTTGGTCAATCCTGTGCCGGAATACTTTCGCAGCCAACGGCAAATCATCATCGATACCGAGAGATTGTTGCAAGACCGATCGCAGCTTACAGAGAGCGAATTCAAGCGACGCTCGCAAAATCTGGGACTGGACCAGCAGGCTTTACGCATGCGTTATGGCCAGTTCTTAGGCGAAGAGCTTGAAAATCAAATCGGCTTTCCGGAGCCTGCTGGTGAGATCGGACTGCAATACGAACCTGGCGACGAACACAAAAGTGCAGAGGTGGTCTCCAGACCCGGCGATGACAATACCAGTGCAGGACAAATCATCGATCAATTCGCACACCAGCATGAAACCGAAGAGAATGCCACATTGTTTGCACCCTCAATTAAGGCACAGTTGCAGGCCGCGCTTGCGGAAATGTGGGAGGCCGAGCTCCGCTTGCGCACCCACAGGCCCAAAGAAGCTCTACCACATGAGTATCGCGCTCTGGACCGGTTGAAAGCCGTGCAGGAAAGCACGCGCGCCTACGTACAGCGCGTGGGCTTCGAGCCACCGCCGATAAAAGCAGAGGAAAAACGCTTGAGCGGAAGCCTGGAAAAAGTGACGGGTGGCAGGTGGCAAAAACAAGTACCTGAGAACGAGACCTTGGGGGAAGTTCGGGCGGCGATAGTGCTCCTGCAAAATCTTCAGACCGGCCCAACAACAAAATCAGCATCAGACGCTGGAATTTTGGAACGCGCGGGACAGGAACTTGCTCGCCAGGCGCTGGCTCACCCCGGACGGCATTTGCAAGCTCTAGGGGATCTACGGGCATTGATCGCAAACTTAGAAAATCACGGCGAGTCCCACGCTGCTCTCGCGCTTTCCATGCAGCGCACTTTGTGGCAATTGCTGCCTTCTGCCGAACCGCAACCCGCGCTTCGACGCGAGGCACAGACAGCTTTAGGGGGAAAATATTTTATGCAGCTCGGCATTCTACGCAAGAAGTGATAATCATTCAGACTGAATGCTCAAACTCGGCCCAATTCTTCTATCCTGGCAATCGCCCGCACTCTGGCAGATTTCAATCCCACTTCTCGCTTTTGTAGTGTTCCTGACCCTGCGACGCGCCAATCGCAAAAGATTATGGTTGCGCCTGGCCGCCGGAATTCTTTCGGTTTTTTCACTTTGTGCCCTGGCCGCGCAACCGCACCGTCTGATTTCGCAAGGGTCTTTGGAAGGAATTTTAATTACCCCCGGCGCTGAGGCGCCGCAGGCTCAAACCCGGCTGGATTCGCTCTCCCTCACTGCCAAAATTTTCTCTTTGCCCGGCACCGATACTTCCACATTCCGCGGGCGGGCGTATCAAAGCATTCCCGACGTCGGCTATCTGGAACGGCATTACCCAACAATTGGCAAACTGCATGTGTTCGGCCACGGCTTGCGCAACTATGATTGGATGGAGCTGGATTCCATTCAGATTACCACGTACCTGTCGCCGCCGGCCTTTGGCATTCAGGCCATTCACTGGCAAAGAACACTGAGTCTTGGGGAAAAACTGCACGTCCAAGGCAGCGTCGCGGGAGTTCCAAACGACGGGTGTCGCTTGTTGTTATTCGATCCCAGCGGAATGTTGATCGATTCGCTTGCGATGTCCGAGAAAGACAGTGGCCTATTCACTTTCCAAGCTTCACCGCCCGCGACCGGGACCTTCCTATATGAACTGCTGCTCGTATCGAAGCGCGAGGGCGTGCGCGAAAGCGTAGATGTCGCCGTACGCCCGCCCGGGCCGCTCAAGATTTTGGTGCTTGAAGCGACGGTTCGATTCGACACCAAGTACTTCAAGAACTGGGCAAGCCAGCATCGACACGCGCTGGCGATGCGCACGTTGATCAGCCGCGAACGCTATCGCGAAGAGCTCATCAATCTGCCCGGCATGAATTTGCGGCAGATCACTTCTGCATTGTTGCGCGATTTTGCCGTCGTGATCATCGACGGCAGGACGCTTGCCATGCTGCATGCCAGCGAACGCCAGGCATTGCGAGCGGCCATTGAGCAAGAAGGCCTGGGCATGCTCATTATTCCGGATGAAGCCATTTTCGACGAGCGGGATTTTGCCGAAAGAAATTTCTTCGCTGCATTTGAGCTCAAAGCATTGGCAGGGCTGGATCAACGTGTCCTGCAGCCGCTCTGGCCTGATCTTGATACGCTGCGGATCAGTGCCATACCGGCCGAGCCTTTCGAGATTGAAAATGTTTGGGGAACGAAGCCACTGATCAGAGATGACGCGGGACGCTGGCTCGCCGCGGCGGAGGTTCGTGGCCAGGGTACCATCGGATTGAGTTTGATTCGAGATTCCTATCGCTGGGTTCTGGAGGGCAAGCCCGAAGTGCACGCTGCGTACTGGTCGTATCTGCTTTCCGAGCTGGCGCGGCAAAGCAGCAGCCAAAAAGATCAATGGAACGTTCGCCACGGCACGCCGGTTTTTGTTGATCAACCCCTGGCTTTGACCGTCCAAACCTCTAGCGCCGATCCGATTGGCTTGGTAACGACGGGCGCAGGAACCATCGATTCCATCTTCATGGCGCAAGATGTTGTGGAACCGGGGCGCTGGCACGGCACGTTTTGGCCGCGGGCATCCGGATGGCATGCGATTGCAACGCAAGCCGGTGAGGCCTCCAGGTTTTACGTGAGCGTAGCGACACAATGGCAAACATGGCAACAAGCGCAAAAAAACGCGGCAACGCGACAACATGCGGCATATTCCACCTCTGTTTCCCACCAGCGCCTGGCTCCTTTCCCTGCGAGCGCGGAACCGATCCCGCGCATCTGGTTCTTTCTCACCTTCTTGCTTGGCGCTGGCTATCTATGGGTGGAGAGAAAGTTCATGGGGATCTGATCTTTACCCGCATCCTGGAGGTTAGATCCTGGATACTGGATATGGGGCAGGTATTGCATGTCTCTAAGGGTGGTTTGTCGTTGCCTACTAGCACTTTCTGTCATCCAGGAGGGAACTTTTTAAGCATAAGGCACGATATTATGCTCAAAAGGCTCCTACTAAGTGCCCTGCCTCGTAAATTCGGTGACGTATTCTACATTTGGAATACATGTGATCTCTTTTGTAACTGATCTTCTGCTTCTTAATCCCGAAGGGATGACATGATTATAGCTTGATGTTAAGACATCCACATTCTAACCCCGAAGGGCATAGGTGTCAAGCTAAGTTTTCAGAGAATACAACAGCCCCGAAGGGGCGAAATGCAACAGCGAAGGGCAACGCCCTGGACAAGAATCAATCCTCATGAATCGAAAAGCCCCAA
>JBOHQX010000021.1:0-31432 GCA_050732395.1 bacterium | reverse complement strand
TGCAAAAGCCATGCACTTTTCACCAACCCAAGGTATGCCATGTATATCTGCGAAGAAGGCGATCCTGATCAACTGGAACTGTTTGAACGCTCATGCCATTTGCCGGCGAGAAGGATTTCGCGGAATTCGAAAAGACCTTGATCCACACCCTTACGATTGCAAACAAGTTTATCAGGGCGAGAACCGGAGCGTGAACACGACATTGTGATAGGCGATCGTGTGTTCGGCGCCGTCACTGTTATCCGTTTGCTGATTCTTGTTCTCTCCATACCAGCCGTAAGCATAACCCAAATCGAACTGTAGCATGTTGTTCGAGTTGATGCCGAGCCCGGCCGTCAGAAATTTCTGGCTAAAACGCGCAGGGTCCGAGCCGAAAGGCGAAGGTCGATACATGGCGCCGGCGCGGGCGCTCAGACCCGTAAACGGCAGCCGGAACTCCGCACCCGCGTTCAAGTTCACCACCGCCGCCAAATCATCCTTGATGCGCTTGTTGATCTCGGTTCTGTCCGGCAGATCCCCCGCGCCGGAGGTGATCTTCATGGCGGAGTAATCGACATAGCTGGCCTCGGCGGTGGCGGTGAGAATCCACAGATTCGCCATCGCGCCCACCGTCACCTCCGAAGGCGGCGAGAAGTGATAGCTCGAGGCGGTTGCCGTCTCCTGAACGACGATGCTGCGATTGGACCCAAACTGGCTCGTGCCGCTGATAAAGACCTCTTCTTCAACCTTGTGCGACGACGGCACTTTAAAGGAAGCGCTCACGCCGATGAAGTTCGCCAATCTGTACAACATCCCGAAGCGCACGTCCCAGCCGCGGTATTGTTTGCTGCGCACCACGCGGTAATCTGTGTCGATGAAATCATCCGTTTGCAAATCGCCGGGAATGGTCTGCACGCCCGACGGGTAGAAGTCATTCACATCCGCAGCCGAGAGCTCCAGGTCGCTGGTATAATAACCGGTATTATAGCTGCCGCTCATGCCAAAAAAGATGTTGTGAGCTGCTTCCACCGAGGCGCCAAAAGAGAAATGCGTCAGGCCTCCTTCGTCAAGAAGATAACCCTTCTCGAACATGTTGGCGCCCAGAATGGTGTGATCTCCCAAGAAATTGCCGGAGGAGTCGTACGTCGGATAGGACAGGCCCAGAGCCCTTGCCGCAGGGTCCTCGCGCGCGGCGAGCACCTGGATGAACGAAGGCGACCCGCCGTTGACGCCTTCATACTTATAACCCAGATCGAAATCTTTCGGCTGAGTATAACCGAGACCGAGTACTACGTTATGTGTGGTGTCAAGAGCGAAGGGGAAGGTGAACCCGATCTGGCCCGCCGGTGTGCTGGTGACCGTGAAATCCGTATGCGTGCCATAGTAGTCCGAGCTGCTCTGAAAGGCATTGGTGTTCCAGGACGCCGTATAACTCGCTTTTTTGCTCAGCGCCATGGTCGCAGGATTAAAACGAAGCGCGGAAAAGTCGCTTCCAATCGTGGAATAAGCGTTGCCCAGGCCCAGCGCCCGGCCATTGAAATCCAGTCCCTGCCGCGCCACGCGCAGGGCATCGGAAATCTGCTGGGCAGAGGCCAGATGGTTGGTGAGGTTGAGAAACAACAGCGTGGCGGCGAAAGTTGCACTTGTACAGCTTATGGACAGAGGCTTTCTTTCAGAAGCTGGCGGAATTCTTCTTTTCATCCTTTTCCTCGTATGTTCTTGGCTTTTCTCTGCGCGGCGTTATATTCCAAATTCGACACGATGTCGAGCTTGTTTCCGAACGTCGGAATGGTGGTTACAAATGCACTTCTCTCTTCATCATAGATGTGACTTCACTCCAGACCTCGAGTTTATTGCCGCATGCATTTATTCCTCACCGCTTCGATGAATTCCATTCCCCACTCCTGGGCAGTGGTGGTAAACTTGACTTCAGGCTCACGCCGCGATAAATCAATGATCGTCAAAAGAAAATGATACCGCTGCGAACGGACGTGGCTTTCAAGCGCG
Organism: bacterium; assembly: GCA_050732395.1. Taxonomy (GTDB): domain Bacteria; phylum Zhuqueibacterota; class Zhuqueibacteria; order Zhuqueibacterales; family Zhuqueibacteraceae; genus JBIOXB01. The sequence continues at coordinate 29,446 of JBOHQX010000021.1, read as the reverse complement.
TCCTGAGATTGCCACTCTTCTGTATAAAAGATGACTTCCGGATCGCTGACATCTTGAGTGACGCGGCAGCTCAGGCAGCCCGGCTTCACTTCGGTAGGCCCCATAAAGCTAAGCAATGCTTCCAATATGGCGTCTTGCCCTTCTGGCGGTACGAAGATTTTGTAAGTCGCGGCTATCACAAAAAAGTTAAATAGCTGAAACTATGCCAAATAATAAAGCACTGTAAAAAAAGCTGCATAATATAATAAAATCAAAATTTAAATCATACGCAAGTGATGAGCATAGGATAGTGAAAAAGGACTAATAGTTGATATATCAACTATTAGGCAATACACGAGTCAAAACTCAGAATCAAAATCTCAAAACCATACCTGGTCAACATCCTATTTCGCCATTGAATTTTGGTTTTGGATTTAGGGCTTATCTCCCAGCACTGGCGCATCCAGGCGCGAAGCGCGGGCGACCGCGCCGTTGAGAAACTGCATCGGCAGATGCAACCGCAGGGCCCAGGCCGTCTCGTCATGCTCGGCCTGAGGGAAGCACAGGTGCAAAAAGTTCAGGCCGTATCTCCACCCGCGCGAGACCAGCGCCATGGCCATACTCATTGTGACCTCGTAGTTGTCGCCGGGCCAGCCGCTATCGAGATAAAAGGCCACGTCGCGTACCGGCTCGCTGAGGACCCGGTCGATCAGGTTGTCCTGATGTGAAAAGGTACTCGACATGCAAACGGCAGTGCCGAACACTTCCGGGTGTTGCCAAACGCTACAAAAGGAAACCACACCGCCAAGCGAAGAGCCCCAAACCGAGCGATAGCGCCGATGGTTTCCAAGGCGCAACAACCGATGTGCTTCTGGCACGATCTCTTCGGCCAACGACCGCGCGTAAGCCTCATAGCCGGGTGCAGTATACTCTACATGCGATCGCCCGAGTAGATGCCGACGATGACCACGTCTTCGGCCGCGCCCATTGCCCGCAACGTCAGGCTGGTTTCATCAACTTCCCATTCGCGTCCAAGAAAGGCTTCCTCCGGAAAGAACAGATTCTGACCGTCCTGCATAAACGTGACGGGATAGCAGGCCAGCGTATTCTCATCATACCCTGGCGGCAGGTAAAAGCGAAGCTGATGGACACGGCCAAGAATCCGAGACGGGAACTGGACCAGCTCCGAAAATCGTCCATGATCTGAACTCAAGAAAAATGGATACGCGATGCGCTGGTCTTCCTCTCCCATCAGCAGAAGCTTGTTGGGCCCCACCGACCAGTGAAACTCACCGTCTCGCACCAGGCAAGGTTTGAAGTAGAGAAAGGGTTGATCGGCCCGCAATTCAAAGGTTGAAGTGTTGCCGTCCTCACTGACCGCAACCGCCTCGAGGGCTTTATCCCAGTCCTGCTCGGTCCGCAGAACCACCCGCCCTCGCCCGGCCGGATACGAGACGCGCAAGGTTCGCGCTAGTGTGGTGTGGGTCTTGTAGAGTCTTTCCCTATTATTCATCGTTGCCCGAACTCGGTGCACGATAAGTTTGAAATTTGAGTTTTGTGTCTTGGTATTTGCATTTAGTCACTTCATCACCGTGAAAGATTGCTTGAGACTGACTTCCACCAAAGTTCCGGCGGGAATCTGAATCTGTCCGCCGGGGCCGAGCAGTGCCAGCGCAGCGCCAACGGCCGCGCCAGCGCCGGCGTCGCCGGCAGCCGCGCCGATGAGGGCACCGGCACCGACCTTGCGAGCGGTGCCGGCTCTACCGCCCTCGGCGCCAACTTCGTCCGTGTCAATGGCGACCAATTGATTGTTGATGCTAATTTCCGTAAACGTCGCGACCAGGCGCTGCGTGCCAACACGCTTGCCGCCGCTGGATTCTAGGACTTTGCCATTGACGGTCGTACCTTTGGGCGCGACCACAACACCGTTAGAAACCAAATCGGCCTCCAGCACAGCCGTGAACTTTGCGCCAGTCTGGTGCGTCGCCGTGCCGAGGTTGTCTTTTGTCTTTATTGCGAGCTTGGTGCCGGCGGCGACGGTGACCGGCTTGGGCTCCGGCGGTGCGGGTTTCGCCGGCGCCGCTGCACTCTCTTGCTGGGGAGCTCGTGTTGATTTGGGTGGCGCAGTTGTCTGGGATTGCTCCGGCGTGCTGCCCGCGCCTCCGGCCAGGTACACCGGCTTTTCGCCTTCCTTGAGCGTCAATGAATGAACCTGATCCATCGCAATCTCGCGCACCTCGCCGCCCGTCTCGAATTTGACCCCGGCGTCCGTGCGGGAAATCAACTCGCCCCGGAGTATAGTGCCGTCTTTAAGCACCAGCGTATGAGCCCCCTCCTTGGCTTTCTTGCCGCAGGAAACGCTCGCAATCGCAATGAGCCCGAGGCTGCAGCATAGAAGCAACCGTCGCACAGTTTTACTAGATGGCATAATCAATCTCCTTTCGTTAAACCACAAAACACTCTTCTTAAGGTTCGGATTCAGAATTCATGTTGCCCTCTTCGGGCATCGCCGAATTCAATGCGACGCTGGCGCTGTACCAGATGGCATCAGGATCGATCCTGATCGTGTTCGTCTGCGTAGCAAATGATAGGATTCTGTCTCCCACTTTTACAGAATCGCTTACACCCGCCGGCAGGATAAAGGGCTTGATCTTATCGAGAGGCAGCTTCACGTTGAAGCCCTTCCTCTCAACCACGTTCGTGAGCAGGTTCGGTACATCCACTTTGTCGAGCACCCACCCGCATAAACCGCCTTTCTCTTCCAGGATCGCATGGACGGCGTCCCACGATTCTTGTGAGGGTGTCACCCGGATATTCAGCTTCGTTTCCGGGAAGGACAGCGTGCCAATCACTTTTTCCTCACGGATCGCGAAGGCGAGCTCCCCAGACACGAGATAGCCGGTGGGAATCACATTGCCGGATACCTTCTGCGTCAGATCCATGTCGCCGCACGTGGCACCTGCAACGTTTTTGCCATCCCACACGAAGTGAATAGTGGCCTCGCCCAGCCCTTCGATAACTTCGACCGGCAAAGACATGGACACTTTGTTTCCGTCAAACCTGATCTCAGGCTGGCCGGGCTTGAGCCTGCCAATCACTTTTGTAATCTCAATTTCAACGACAAACTCGCCCACGGTAACGACCTTCTTCACCGATTTTGCGACGCGGGCCTTGATGCCGCTCAATTGCAAGGTCACATGGCTTGCGACATCAGTGAAGAGCCGTTCGATTACCTCGCGCAGAAAAGCCGTAGGCACAGCAATCACCACTTCGCCCTTGGGCATGTTTTGGATGCGAACGTCGTTCTTCACAAACTGCTGTGCCCGGTTCCGCAAGGAGTCCTGCTCAGCCTGAAGCTGTTGAATCTCGGCCTTCCACGACTGCAACTCCGAAGGCGAGGACTTGCGCGAGCAGGCCGCGGTAAAGACGAACATGGTCAGAAGAGTCGACACAAGCAGTGCGCGCACGGAGTTCATATTCCACCCTCCTTGCGGTCCTTTGGTACGGAGCTAGGCTGTTTTTCGGGAGTCTGTGGCGTAGTTGGCGAAGAAGAGGATGCACCTTTGCGTTTCTTCTTAACCGCGACACCCAATCCCTCCTCAGCACCTGTCACCTTTCCAACCTCGGCGTTCAGCGTCACCCAGAGCTTGCCGCCGGCGGCGATGACCCGTTCGACGGACAGATTCAGAGGAACCACGAGGGAATCCAAATTGATGCCGCCTGCCTGAACGGCCGGAATATTAATGGCGCGCCCAAGGGCCACTGGAAGCTGAAGGTCGGGCATGGCCTCCTGCAACAGCCCGCGCCCTTTATCGGCGATGAACTTTTTTCCGGTGCTGCCAAGAATGCTTTCGAGAATTCCCGCCTGCAGAAGCTCGATATGATCGATGGCAATGCTGATGCCGAGCAGATCGGTTTCAGGATCGATAGTAACGGCGCCGAGGCCGCCGAAGATGCGCACGGCAGTCTTGCGCTCCGGGGTTGCACGGCGGTGGAGGTTGCCTTCGATGGTGATGGCGCCAAACTTGTCGCGCAGCAACACTTCGGCCCTCTCGAGCCGAACGACAAGCCGCTCTCCGAGCGGGCGCTCCAGCGGAAGCTGGGAACGAAAAAGGTCACCGAGGATTTTTTCATCGATACCGATCAGAAAACGATCGGCCGGTACCAGCGTGCCGTGTTCGGCCTCGACAATCAGCTCGCGAATTCCCTGGTTCTGCCGCAGGAGCAACGCTTTGCGGGCGAGGAAGTCGGTTTCCTCCTCGGAAGGGGCGCAGCCAGCGAGCATGCCTACGGCAAAAAAGACGCCGGCCGCATTACCAAGAATGGTGGTCATCGCCATCGCAATACCTTTCTGATGGGGAACGAGTCGATAAGGTGCAAAGAGCCGGTGAAGGCCAGAAATCCAAAGCCCAAAATTCAAAACACAAACCCAAACCCTGTTTTTGGATTTTGAATTTGCCTCACGAGGTGAATCTCATTGTCAGCAGCATAGTGTGAGAAACGATCGTCCGCCCCGGCCACTTCTGTGCCGGTTTTTGTGCTTTGCGTGCTGTCATTCACTTTCCCGCTGCCAAATACGGCGACTGCCGAAAAGCCTGATTTATGGTAGTACTAATGCGGGTCTGCGGACTTCCGCCTTCTCCCAACAAACCGTTGATGGCCGCCAGCCACACCGCGCCCAGCCGCTTGTTCGTCGTATCCGCTTTGGCGGGGTCAATCGTTCCCAACCAAATCCATAATTCTAGCTTCAAAATCCAAAAATATCCACCGGTTTTGAGCTTTGAATTTCAAAAGTTAACCGCCTGTTACATTTGCTACAATTGTGCCAAATTCATGAAAGACAGGAAAAGCACAGAGCAAGTTTTTACGATTTATGAAGTCAGAGTAGCTAGATAAATTTCAGCAGAAAATAAGAGAAGACACAGAAGGGTTTAAATATAGTCTTTAGGTCTGTATTCCGTCTCTTTTTTTCCCGGTTTGGTATTCCCAGTTTCTTCATTTTGCCATAAAGCGTGGAGGGTTCTAGCCCTAACAACATAGCGGCTCCCTTTTGGCCCTTAATGCGCCAGTTGGTCATTTCCAAAATTTCGGTGATATGCTGCCGCTCGCTCTCATCTAAAGTAAGGATTCTGGCCGACACACCGTGCCCATTTTGTGGTAGTCGCACTTGCAAAACCCTGCCGGTACTGACGATTACGGCGTGCTCGATGACATTGCGCAACTCGCGAATATTGCCTGGCCAGGGATAGTGCTGCAGTGCCTCCATGGTCCTTTTCTGCACGGTTGGATTTTTTTTGCCCATTTTTTCCCCAAACTCTTTAATGAAAGCCCAGACCAGTGGGGGAATATCCTCCAGTCGCTCCCGCAATGGCGGCACGGTGATGGGAAAGACGTTCAGGCGGTAATACAAGTCCTCGCGAAAATTTCCATTGCGAATCGCTTCAGTCAAGTCGCGATTCGTGGCCGCGATCACGCGCACGTCCACCTTGATGGTCTTCGGGCTGCCCAGCCGCTCAAACTCGCCTTCCTGGAGCACGCGCAGCAGCTTCCCTTGCAGCTCGAGGGACAATTCCCCGATTTCATCGAGAAAGAGCGTGGCGCCGTCAGCTACTTCAAAGCGGCCCATCTGTTTGGTCAATGCGCCAGTATAGGCGCCTTTCTCCATTTCCAACAATTCCTCGCGCGCATATCCGAATAACTTTTCGGTCTGTGCGTTGATGAGGATAATTTTCCCCTCGCGATCGGAGATGATCATGGCATTCGGCGCGGATTCAATCAGGTTTGACGCAGCTCCTTCCCGTCTTTTGAAAAATCTGCAAAACCGCTGCGGTCAACGCCGAGAAACTCCACGATACGTTGCAAGCCTCGCTCGATCTGGCCGTCCACTTCGCTGGCCGGCAAATTAATCAGGAGGGCGAAGATGTCTGATATCAACTCTTGCAGTTGCAGGCGTTCCTGAAGAGCGGCGATTTGCTGCTGATATTCAGTTTCCGTGGCGGTCATATTATTAAAATTCAAAGATCTAAATCCAAATTTTGAATTTTGCGTTTCTAGCGTTGAGATTCCCTGTTGGAAATTAATTCTTCGCTTTTCGAGGAGAGATTTGCTCTGAGTTTTCTCTCTCGGACTGCAATGGCACTGATCGCCGAAGGCGCTTCTGTTCTCCGCTCAGGGGGTTTGGAAGCAGCGATGACGGTCATTTCTTCTATTGGAATCGCCTGCGTTCGTAGCGACGTCTCCAATCGCGTCGTTTCATTAGCTTTGATGATAATCGGCATGGTGATCACCGCGAGCAGTAATGACATGAGCGTCATCGTTACCGCGAGCGCGACATTCGCCCGCGCCAGCCAGGAGTAGAAATTTACGATGTCGCCATTCGGGCAGGCCGCCAACAACAGAATTCCGGCGCTGAGTTGAGGAGGAAGGGAGGCCACGCGGATCAAAATGAGGCCGAGCAAAGGTAATAGAACGGGCTGAACGATCAAGCTGAAGAACAGTGCGCGTTTCTGGCGTGCCATTTCCCTGAAATGTCGCGGCGCCATAGCCAGCCCCACTGCCGTCATTATCAAAGGAATGACGAAGAGGAGGCCGAGGTCTATGATCGCTTTCACGCGGACTCAATCGAGAGACGAAATACCAGCTTTTTCGCGGTGAGTTGGAATGCCAAGTTTTTTCATTCTCGAGTATAGAGTCCCGGGGTTCAATCCTAGAAACTGTGCTGCTCCACCTCGCCCCTTGATCCTCCAATTGGTCCTTTTTAGAACTTCGGTAATATGCTTGTAATCGATTTCTTCGAGTGTCTCTGCTTCAGGCATGATCGGGGCCAAAGTTTGCTCCGGCAGCTGGATGTGTAGTGTCTTGCCAGAACTAATGATAAGGGCCCGCTCGATAACGTTTCTCAGCTCGCGAATATTGCCGGGCCAGGAATAGCGCTGCAATTCCTCCATCGATTGCCGGGATATTTTTTGAATCTTTTTGCCCATCTTTTCGCCAAACTCATCGACGAAGGCCCAGGCCAGTTCCGGAATGTCCGCAAGGCGTTCCCGCAAAGGCGGCACGGCAATGGGAAAGACATTCAACCGGTAATACAAGTCTTCGCGAAAACGCCCCTGACGCACCTCCTCCGCCAGATCGCGATTGGTGGCAGCGATCACCCGCACATCGACCTTGATGGTCTTGGGATTACCCAGCCGCTCGAACTCGCCATTGTGGAGCACACGCAGTAATTTGGCTTGCAGCTCCAGCGAAAGTTCGCCGATCTCATCCAGGAAGATCGTTGAGCCTTCTGCGACCTCGAAGCGCCCAACCTGTTTGGTGAGCGCACCGGTATAAGCGCCCTTCTCCCGGCCGAACAACTCACTCTCCATCAACGTCGCCGGCAGGGAGGCGCAGTTGACCTTCACCATCACGCGATGCTTGCGCGCGCTGAAATTGTGGATCGCATGCGCAATGATTTCCTTGCCGGCGCCGGTCTCGCCTTGAATGAGCACGGAGGAATTGGCGGGCGCCACCTGCTCCACCTGCCGCAGCACGTGCTGGATCGCGTCGCTCTGGCCGACGATGTCGCCATGAAGCTGAGAAACTTTGATCTCTTCACGCAAATAATCGGCTTCTAATTGCAGGCGATCCTTCAGTTGCTGAATTTCGTCGTAGGATTGCCGCAGCTGTTCTTCGGCGCGGCAGCGCACGAGAGCATTCACAAGTATCTCGCCGACCAGCCGGAAGCGTGAAATCAGCTCTTGCGGCCAGAGGCGCTCAGCGCGAACCGTGTTGATCGCCATGATGTAATCCACCGAGTCGTCCGTCGTCAGCGGGATGAGAAGATCAGAACGCGTTCCCAGTTGTTCGGCGCTGGAACGATCGCCTGTTGCCTCCGGCGGAAGGTCTTTGACGTGAAGCGAAACGGTTTCTCCGGACAGCACTCTCCCGACGAGCCAGGGAAAGCGATCCTTATAATTAATGCTGCCCGGCATTCCGGCGATCCCCTGCGTATGGCGGGCGTGGGCTAACTTCACTTCGTTTCTCTCCGGCGAAACCTGCAACAAACCGCAGCGATCGACTTGAAAAAATTCCAGGATTTGCGACAGCGCGGACTCGATTTCGCCGTCAAGCTGATGCGAGTGGATTTTTACAAATTTGGCGGAGAGATCGGAGATGATATTCTCGAAGCGGTACTGGCGTTCTTGCAGAGTCGCTATCTGCTGTTGATATTCTGTTTCCGTGGCAGTCATTTTCTTGAAATGCTAAATTCGTTGGTCATAATCAATCTTTTGAAGCCAACAGCTAGGGCTATAGCCTTCCACGCAAAAGGGCCCTGCAGCGATTTGACCAAAAACCAGTGTATTCTATTATAATGGAAACAATGCAAAATGCAATACCAAACCTACCGGAATTATTCGCCCTCTCAATCAAAAAATCATGGGGGCAGACGCTGTGCCGATTTCGCACTGTTCAGGCCGGCTGAAACAAGGCCGCTACGGCGCCGGCCGGATCCTGAATCACACAATAGCGTCCGTATCCACCCATCCCTTTCGGCCCGGCGAGAACTTTGCCGCCCAACTCTACGCAGCGCGCCGCGCTGTTGTCGACACTCTCAACGGTAATGTAAATCAACCATTGCGACGGCAGCTCGGCGTTGGTGCCGCGCTTGTGGCAAATGCCGGCTACTGTTTTGCTCTCCGAGGGCAGATTCATGTTGAAGTCGCTGTAGCCGCCCATCCCTACCGGCTCGAATTTCCAACCCACAACGGCGCTGTAAAAATCCCTGACTTTTTCGGCCTCGTGAACCGTCAAATCGGTCCAACCGATGCTGCCTACTGTTTGCTTTTGGGGCTCGCTCATTTTTCCTCCGCATCAAGTTGTGAATGCAGTGTTTTTCCTTGCGAAATCTCTGCGCCTTTGCGACTTTGCGTGCATGTTTTGGCATTTCCATGATGTTTGCACTCACTTCTCATCGATCCGGAAACCCATACATGTCATCCAGCAGGGATCTTGGTAGATTCGGCGCAGTCCCCTAAAATAGAGAACTGTGCCCGAGTCAACCAAGATCCCTGCTGGATGACAGGAGTAGGGGTTTGCGTAGCCCCCCCTAAATCAATGGGCGTAGAAGGTTACGATTCAATCTCCAAATAAATCTCCAAAACCAATTTCCCTTCTTCCAGGGTTACAACCTGATGCCCGCCGGAAGAACCGGCCTTAATCTTCTGCAATCCCATGTAATTGAATAGCGCCATATACGCCGCGGGAATCATGGCGTCGCCGTACACTTTCGTGTAAAGGTACTCTTTACCCTTCCGCATGTTGTAAACGAAAAACGGCGGTTTCACTTCCGCTTCCTTTTCCAGAATCACGCCCTGGAAGCTGCGCAGCTCTTCAGGCTTCTTGGTGTTGGGATCGTCAAAGTAAATACCGAAGGCGTGATAGGGCTTGGCGGGAATGTGCGCGGCCTGGACGTAGTTTTGCACTTCGGTCACGTATTCTTTGACTTTCTCGTACGGCCCGACAAATTCTTTGCACACGGCGATGATGTCCCGTGCGAGCGTGAGGCGCTGCACTTCCGGTAAATCATTCATACTGATCCCTTCCGGCGTTGGTGGTGATTGGGTTTTGAGCGCGACCCATTCGAAGAAAAGTTTATTGACCTCTTCGCCCGAGGCGCGATGCATCAGAAATAGCTCGTCACCAAAGACTCGCGCATAGTGCTGCGGCCTCTCGGCTTTGAGCCAGGCGATAAAACCGTCGAACACTTCCATGCGCAACTTTTTGAGCGCTGGGGCTTCTTTCCAGGTGGCGAGAGCGATCCGGCCGTCCTTGACGACAAAACGGCCTTCGCCTTCCGATTCGTGCAGCCCCATGACTTCAAACAATTCACTGCGAAAAGCGCCGCGGTAGAAAATCGTGTCGCCGCGCGCGGCAAAACCGGAATAAATGAAGCGCGCGTTGTAGAACGTGCTGCCGCGGTAATAGGTTTCTATCCCGGCTTTGCCGAGCGTCGAGAGCGGTGCGCCGTCCTGGCCGATCTCCTGATAAATCGCGTCGTCGCGAAACAGCTTCATCAACTTGGAAATGTCTTTGTTGTCGTAGGCGGCTTGGAATTGCCGCAACAAGTTTTCCGGATGCCGCGAGGCAGTCGCGCCCGTCAACGCGGTGCACCCCAGGAGCAGAAACAGCGCAAAACCGAGCAAGGCTCCGTGTGGCTGCCGTGCGGAGAAATTGCGGATGTTCAACATACGTCGTTTCATGTAATCGCGATCTTCGAGAATGCCGACCGCACCGGGGAGGGGGCTGATCTTGGCGGTGAGTTCCAGCACTTTGATGAGCGTCAGCCCATATGCGCGGCTTTCATCTCTTCTCGGCATGTCGAGCACCACGGCATCACATGCGATCTCCTGATCCGAGCGCATGCGGCTGAAGGCCAGCCAGAGCAGGGGATTGAACCAGTGCAGGATTTGCAGAAAGGCGATGAGCCAGTTTACCGGCACGTCCCGGCGTTTGAGGTGGGCGAGCTCGTGCAGAAACACGTGGCGTATTTCCGCGGGATCGAGGGCGTGCATCATTGTTTCCGGCAACAACAATCTCGGCCGCAGATAGCCCAGCAGCGCCGGGCTTCGCACTTTGTCCGTCACCACCACACTCATGGGCACATGCACGCCGATCTCAGTCTTGCAGTTTTCCAGGAGATCGAGAAGGTGTTGATCCACGAGCGGCCTTTTGTGGCGTGCGTGCGAGACGAGCCTGGCGCTCGCATAAAGTGTGCGCGCCGAGAGCAGGAGCACGCCACCCAACCAGATTCCCAGCAACAGGGCGGGAGATGGCTTGAAGGAGGTGCGGGCGTTCGCCTCGGCTGGTGATGCGCCATGTTCTTCGTTTGGGAGTGAGGCACCGGCGATATTCGGAGCGGGCGCGGGCACAAGGGCCGCCGTATGTCCTGAACGAGTCCGAAGTTCGAGCTGAAGATACTGAAAGATGCTAAAACGGCTTTCGGGTGTGACGGGCAACATAAGCCGGAGAATCGACAACAGCCACAATGCATAAACGAGCTGAGGGGAGAGACGGCGGCGTGAGAAGAATTGCGCAAGCAGGATCAACGCGGCCAACACCACAGCCTGCCAGGAATTCTGCAACAACCAGGCGCCGAAGGCCCCGGCACGGTCAAGTATCGCCATCGCCGCGCTCCTTTTCCAACAAAATTCTTTTGAGCTGGCGGATTTCTTCGCGCGTCAATTTCGTGGTCTTGACGAAGTGCGCCAGCATGGGCACGGTGACGCCGTCGAACACGCGCTGCACGAACGAGTGCCCTTCCTTCTTGACCAGTGCTTCTTTTTTGATATTAGGCGTGTACAAATATCGATTGCCGTCGATCTCGTACGCCATCGCGCCCTTCTTGACCAGCCGGGCCAGCAGGGTTTTGACCGTGCGCGGATGCCAGTCTTTCTGCTCGGCAAGCTTGGTCACAATCTCCCTCGCCGCCGAAGCAGGATGATCCCACACCACCTTCATGACTTCCCATTCCGCGGCGGAAAGCTTGGGCGACGGTTTCATTTCGACTCCATTTGACTACAAGTGTAGTCAAATAATACTACGTTTGTAGTCAAAAGTCAAGCAGAAAATCACAGCCGGATGGCACCGTCGAAGCCTGGTGTGCATTCGGGATGTAAGCGCAACGTTTATGCGAACTACAAATCTGCCACCGGAGTGTAGAACAGATGGCTTTTATTATTTCCTGGACGGCGGCTCCTCCGCAGGCAAGTCAGGTGATTGCGGTTGGATTAATTCCATCTTCTGGGAAATAATCGCCACGAACTGGCTGAAATCTCTCGAGGCCGGGCCGATGCTGTCGTAAACTCTTTTCAAATCGACTTTGGCGTAGAAAGGAGCTCCGGTTTTCATCCCGAAAGGGCCTTGCAGGGCTTTCCCAAAAATCTGGGGTAACAACCTTACCTGGCCTGATCCGAGTGTTGCGGCTCGACATAAGCCGAGCGCAAATGCACCGGCTCCGCGGTCGTTTTGCGCATTTTGAGGTTCAGCATTTCGACGAAAACGGAAAAAGCCATGGCAAAATAAATATAGCCTTTAGGAATATGATGATCAAAGCCCTCGGCGATCAGCGAGACGCCGATAAGCAATAGAAAACTCAAGGCCAGCATTTTGACCGTCGGGTGGCGGTTGACGAAATCGCTGATGAAGCCGGAAAAAAGCATCATAAAAATCACGGCAATGACCACGGCGGTGATCATGATGCCGATGCGATTGGACATGCCCACGGCCGTGATCACCGAATCGAAGGAAAACACGATGTCCAGCAGGATGATTTGAATGATGACGCTCAAAAACGTGCTGCTCGTGCGGGTCGCGGCTTCCCCTTCCTCGCCTTCGAGCTTGTTGTGGATTTCGTGCGTGCTTTTTGCCAGCAGGAACAAGCCGCCCAGAAACAGAATAATATCACGCCCCGAGATGTCAGTGCCAACCACGACAAACAAAGGCTTGGTCAATTGCATGATCCAGACCAGCGAGAAAAGCAATGCCACCCGGGTCAACATGGCCAGGGCCAGCCCGATGGTGCGCGCTTTTTTCTGCTCGGCCTCCGGCAGTTTGCCGGCAAGAATGGCGATAAATATTACGTTGTCAATTCCCAAGACGATTTCTAATACGGTCAGCGTGACGAGAGCCAGCCAGGCTTGCGGATCGGAAAGCCATTCCATGAAATTGCTCCACTCGAATGATGATTTATTGCAACATGAGCTGAACAAACTTTATGACGTTTGCGTTAGTCAAATTTTGTAGAAAAAGCAGAGATTCTTGTCTCCAACGGATAGAAACAACCCAACGGATGAAGAATCCGTTGGGTTGTTTCTATCCGTTGGAGATTGCTTTTAGACTCGTCCATTTACGGCTCGACTGCATGGTGCGTTGCCCAATGTGCAAAACGTAATTCCTAGCGCAGACGCAATCTTACCACCAATGCTGGCGGTATATTTTTATAAACATCATCCCAAAACTTTCCTGCTCGCGCGTGCTCGCCCATGCCCGGCTCTTCCAGGCCATCGAGCACAAATCCGGCTTGAAAGCACAGATCAAACAGCATGCTCAAGGGGCGGTGAAAATAATAATGCGGTGTGGGCTGGCCGCGCATGGCTAAACCCATTTTGGTCGAAGGCAGAATGTAATCAAAAACTTTTATCCCGTGTCGCGATACGATTGTACCTTCACGATCTTCTTCTTCCTGAAACAAGGCAAATTCTCCGGAATTGAAACACGGATGGCATTCGGAGAATACGAAGCGTCCGTTCTCTTTAAGCACCTGCGGTAAGAATTGCAGCAACGGTTCAAGCGTGATGATGTCCATGAACGCCATCGTGCACACGGCGGCATCGAAGCGATATTTTGCCAATGTTTGCAATTGCTCCCTGGCCGTGGCGTCGATGACGTGGTAGATGATGCGATCCACGTGTTCTGTCGTGCGGCTACGCGCATGGGCGATCATACGTTCAGAGGCGTCACACGCTACAATACAAGCTCCGAGCCTGGCCAACTCGCGCGCGAATTGGCCGTTGCCGCAGGCAATGTCGAGCACCCATTCCTCCGGCTGCAAAGCAAGCAACCGTTTCTGCGCCGGTTCGATCAGAATTTTGTGAAAATGATTGCCTTCCCCCATCCTTTCATCCCAAAAATCTGCGTTCCGATTCCAAATGGTTTTGATCGCTTGTTGGAGAGCTGGGTCACCTGGCATAGGCGGACCTCATCATTCGTCATTTAAAAACCCATTCGAATACTCTGAAATGTCATCCCGCAGAGATCTTGGTTGACTCGTGCACAGTACGAGTTCAGGCCCGAGTGCCGAATCTACCAAGCCGTAAGGCCCTTGCGGGATGCTTTCGGCTGACAAAATGAGGTTTTCGGATAGGTTCTAAGCTCTGCTGCCTTGGTATAATTGATATTCGAGCAGCCGGCACTCAATCTCGCCATTATAAAAAGCAATTCTGCGATTGGTGTGTAGCTCGATTTTCTTCGCGAGCTCGAGGTTGCCGGTGAAAATGTAACCGGTGTATCCCTGGCATTTCTCTTTTAAAAAATCTCCCATCCGGCCATAGGTCTCTTCCAGTTCGGTTACTTTGCCCATGCGCTCACCGTATTCGGGATTCATCACCACCACGCCGGCGCCTTCGGGCACGGGTGTTTCAGCAAAGTCGCACGCGTGAAACTCGATCCAACGATCGGCATTGGCAGCAAGAGCGTTTTGGCGCGCGACAGAAATGGCCTTGGGATCGTGATCCGTGGCAATGATTTTGCAGCTCAAAGCCTTCTTTGCCGTCTCGCGGGCGCGCTTGCACAGCTTGTTCCATTCAAAGGCATTATACCAGTTCAAATGCATGAAACCATAGTTGCTGCGCATCAGGCCCGGTGCTCGATTGAGCGCAAGCAGCGTCGCTTCGATCGCCAGGGTGCCGCTGCCGCACATCGGGTTGATGAATGGCGTCGTCCCGCTCCAGCCGCTGGCGAGGATCACGGCGGCGGCGAGCGTTTCCTGCATGGGCGCGTCACCGTGCAGGCGGCGATAGCCGCGCCGGTACAGCGCTTCGCCGGAGGTATCGAGATAAATGCTGCACTCTTTGTCTTGCCAATAAAAAAACACCACGCTGCGGTCACGCGCCGGGCCGGAGTCGGGTCGTTTGCCGCGTTTTTGGTTGATGCGATCCACGATGGCATCTTTGCCTTTGAGATTCGCGAAGCGCGTATCTTTGATCGTGTCCGTATGCACGGACGAAGTTACGCATACGTATCCCTCCGCCGGGATATAGTCCTCCCATTTGATTCTCATCATGGCGCGATAGAATTCATCCGGCGAAGAGGCTTTGAATTCCTGCAAAAAATAAAGCACGCGCTGGGCCGTGCGCAGATGCAAATTGAGTTTCATCGTATCCACCAGCGTCCCGGTCGTGACCACGGCGGAGGCCAGTTCCTCCTGTATGGAGAAACCCAATGTTTGAATCTCCTCTTTCAGAAAAGGGACGATGCCCTTCGCGCAGGTGATGAGTATTTTGCTGCTTTGCATATTGCCGCTTGAGATTGACAAAATCGTTAGCCAAATTTCTATATGAAGAATTCAAATGACAAGAATTCCGAAAAAGACCTGCGTCGAGAACGCGTCGTCATGTCCAGGCTCGTCCGGCGCGAGAAACAAGATCGTTTCTTCGATCTAGAGTTTTGGCAAAAAGTCGACGCCAGCCAGCGTTTCGCTGCGGCATGGCAGATGGTCAAAGAAGTTCAGCTCATCCGAGGACAAAATGGAGAGCAACTCCGACTTCAGAGATCTGTTTCGGTGCTTAAACGACGCCGGGGCTAGTGCACTGTTACCTCAAAAATTATACCCTCCGCCATATCATTCTGAAAGAATCGTAACTATTCAGGTATATTACAGGCAAGACTATTTAGGGCAAAACTATTAACCAAAAAAGAAGCTTCTAATGGTTTTGCCCTTAATAGTTTTGCCATTTGGGGAAAACAGCTGAATTGTTACAAAGAATCTTGGTAAAAATGACCACTGTGCTTATGCTTCACAAGATTCCTGCTGAATGACATCGTGAGGTGCTTATAAAAACTAAGCTAGCAGCTTTTCTTTTGAGTCGGGAAGACCTAATTCGCCCCAAAAGGACCGTTGGCCGTCCCCAGGATTTATTGGACGCCTTGGCACTTGAATCCAGCCACACTAAGAAAGCTAACTTGACTATCGCGTTTTTGGGCTAGTCATTGTTTTCAACCAGCCCTTGGCCTGCTGCAACTGCTTTAAAACTTCCTTTCTCGCCGTGCCGCCGATGGCACCGCGCCGCTCCACGCTTGTCTCCGCAGAAAAGCAATCCTTCACGCTCTCGTCGAACGCCGGGTGCAGCGCCAGCCAAAAGCTCATAGGCAACTCGTGCAGGCGATACGAAATGCGTTCGGCGTGTTGCACCACGCGGCCGACGATGCCATGCGCCTCCCGGAAGGGAATGCCTTTTCTCACCAAATAATCAGCGACGTCGGTGGCAAATAAGCCGCTGTCAAGCGCGGCTGCCATCTTGTCCTTGCGAAAACGACAGGTCGCAAGCGCGCCCGCAAAAACCTGCAAACAATCGTGGGTGAGGTCCAGAGCGGCAAAAACCGTGGGCTTGTCGTCCTGCAGATCGCGACTGTAGGTGGCGGGCAGGCCTTTTTGCAGGGACATGATTTGCGTAAGCAAGCCCACCAGATGGCTGGCCTTGCCGCGCACCAGCTCGAAAGCGTCGGGATTTTTTTTGTTGGGCATCATGCTCGAGCCGGTGGCGAATTGCTCGCCGGGATCGATGAAGCCGAATTCTTGCGAGCACCACAGGATGAAATCATGGGCGTAGCGGCTCAGGGTGGTACCCACCTCGGCACAGACGAATACTATTTCATTGCAAAAACTACGTGAGCCGGTGGCGTCGATGGAATTCTCCATGACGCGGCGGAAACCAAGCTCGCGCGCGAGCAGCTTGCGATCGATTGGAAAAGCGGTGCCCGCGACCGAGCCGCAGCCGAGCGGCATCTCATCGAAGCGTTCCAAGCACTGACGCAGTTGCTCATGATGGCGCCGCAACGCAAAAAAAGCGGAAAGCAGATAATGCGCGAGGCGGATGGGCTGAGCTTGTTGTGTGTGAGTGTAGCCGGGCAGCGTGAAGTCGATCGTGCTTTCGGCTTGTGCGGTGGCGGTTGCGGCAAGCGTGGCGATGGCTGCTTGCAAGCCTGCCGCTCGGCGCTTGAGATAGAGCCGAAAATCCGTGACGACTTGATCGTTACGGCTGCGGCCGGTGTGAATCTTTGCACCGGTAGCTCCGGCCAGCTCGATCAAACGGCGCTCGATGGCGACGTGGATGTCTTCATCGCTGCTGCAAAATTGAAAGCGGCCGCCGCGAAATTCTGCTTCGATCTTTTGCAGCGTTTGTTGAATCGCTTTTTCCTCGGCAACCGTCAGAATTTTCGCCGCGCGCAAGGCTCGAGCCCACGCCCGGTTGACGGCCACGTCCTCCTGCCACATCAAGCGATCAACCTCCAGCGAGCGGCTAAATCGCTCCATTAATTCCGCAGTTTGCGCTTCAAACCGCCCGCTCCAGACTTTGGCCGGGCTTGATGTCGGCGCTGCCGTCTTTTTGTTGAATGCCTTTTTGCTCATAGTCCGTGTTCGGAAGTCAGTGATCAGTAATCAGTGATCAGTAACTTGTTCAATACTGATTACTGATTACTGATCACTGAACACTTCTCACCTCCCCCGGTGATACTCACTCCTCCCTCCACTCGCCATGTCAATCAACGCTTTCACCTTCAATGGCAGGCCGAAGAGATTGATAAACCCCTCGGCGTCTTTCTGGTTATAAACTTCATCCTCGCTGAAAGTGGCAAAATCTTCGCGATAAAGCGAGTGTGGCGATTGCCGGCCCGCAACCATGACGTTACCTTTGTACAGTTTCAGACGAACCGAGCCCGTCACCTGCTCTTGTGACTTTTGCACGAACGCGTCGAGCGCTTGCTTTTCGGGGGTGTACCACTGGCCGTAATAAACCATCTCGGCGTAGCGCGGGGCGAGCATCTCTTTCAAGCGCTGCAATTGGCGCGTGAGCACCAGGCTTTCCAATTCACGATGCGCGGTGTAAAGAATCGTGCCGCCCGGCGTCTCATACACGCCGCGCGATTTCATGCCCACCAGGCGGTTTTCGACGATGTCGACGCGCCCAATGCCGTTCGAGCCGCCGAGCTGGTTGAGCCGCAGCATCAAATCTACAGGTGAAAGTTTCTCGCCGTTCAGCGCGACCGGCTCACCTTTATAAAAATCAATCGTGATCATCATTGGTCGATCTGGAGCAGCTTCAGGACTCACGCTGATGCCGAAAACCTTCTCCGGCGCCGCTTGCCAGGGATCTTCGAGCTCTCCGCCTTCGCTGGAAAGATGCCAAATATTTTGATCGTGGCTATAAATCTTCTCCAGCGTCGCGGTGATGGGAATGTCTTTTTCCCGGGCATAGCGAATGGCATCCTCGCGTGAACGGATGTGCCACTCGCGCCAGGGCGCAATCACGCGCAGCTTGGGATTGAGTGCTTTGTAAGTCAGCTCGAAACGAACTTGATCGTTGCCCTTGCCCGTGCACCCATGCGCCACGGCGTCGGCGCCTTCTTTTTCGGCGATCTCGATCTGTTGTTTAGCAATCAGGGGTCGCGCCACGGAGGTGCCGAGCAAGTACTGGCGTTCATAAATCGCACCGGCTTTGAGCGTGGGATAGATGAAATCAACGATGAATTCCTCGCGCAAATCGGCAATGTAACACTTGCTGGCGCCGGTTTTCAGCGCTTTTTCTTCCAGTCCGGCGAGCTCGTCGCCCTGGCCGATGTTGGCACACACGGCAATCACTTCGCAGCCGTAGCTCTCCTTGAGCCATGGAATGATAATGGAGGTATCCAAACCGCCGGAATAGGCCAGCGCAACTTTGCGAACCGAGGAAGCCATTGCCGCACCATCTCCTTGCTTTAGATTGGGGAAAATTTGGAGGCGGGAGACCAATATGCTTCTTGCAGGATGCTCCTCCTCACGAGCACAAAATATAACAAGCGCAAATCGAAATGCAAAGCCCAAAGATGAGTAGGCTGAAGAATGCGGAACCTGGGCCTGCGCAGCCTGAGCTCTTTGTAAATTCCATTGGAAATGGAAATAAGATGTCGCAGATTAAGGTTAAGTTTATTGATGCTCAGTCTTTCTTCCGCGTTGAGAGCCGGCAATGTTCGACGCTTAATGGACAATACATAAAATCAACTTCTCTGAAAGTCTCGCCCACGGAAATGATTTCAGAATGAAAATCTGAAATCTTTTCTCGGCGACATGAGGAGAAAAATGGCCGCTGTCGGTGTAGAATGCCTGCAACCACCCAACCGTTCGCCGCTTGTCCCGCTGTACCAGCTTGACGCCTTGTGGTTTCAAGTCGGTGGCACGGTCTGCAATCTCTGGTGCACGCATTGTTTCATTAGCTGCAGCCCCAAGAACCATAGCTTCGAATTCATGTCGCGTGCGCAGGTGCGGAGCTATCTGAAAGAATCGGTTCCGCTGGGCGTGAAAGAATACTACTTCACCGGCGGCGAGCCGTTCATGAATCGCGATCTGCTCGGTATTTTAGAAGATGCCTTGCAACTCGGCCCGGCCAGCGTGCTTTCCAACGGCCTGCTCATATCCCCCAAGATCGCTAGCGCCTTGCGCCAACTCTCCGAGCACAGCCTTTACACATTGGAATTGCGGATCAGTATCGATGGGTTCTCACCTGCGATGAATGATCCCATTCGCGGCGAGGGCACATTCGCTCGCGCCTTGAAAGGGGTAAAGCATCTCGTGGCCGCAGGATTTCTTCCCATCATCACGTGTATGCAAAGCTGGCCGGATAGCGAGCACGACCGCGTTCTGGAGGGATTTCGTGAAGTGCTCGCCGGTATCGGTTACACTCAGCCGCGCTTGAAGATTTTGCCGCAACTGCGCATCGGCCGCGAAGCCGGGCGCGAGCGCGGTTATTCGTCCGCCGAATTCGTGACGCCGGAAATGATGATTGGCTATGACGATCACTTGCTGATGTGCAGCAACAGTCGCATTGCCACCGCTCGCGGCGTGTACGTTTGCCCGATATTGATTGAAAAACCAGACGCCAAGCTTGGTGATACACTGGCCGAGGCTTTTCAGCCATTTCACTTGCGCCATCAAGCGTGCTACACGTGTTATCTCAGCGGCGCCATTTGCAGCAATTTTGCGCAGGGGCGTTGAAACAGAGATAGCTGCACGTGAGAATCGAAATCCAACGGGCACGCATAAGAAATTGCGTTATTCAGAGATAATGCTAAATTTGGATTATCAACCTCACACATGATGTCACGACGTTTACAAAATATGCATATGACCGTGTCCGACGCGGCTAACAACCGGCTCAAGCGGACGTTGCGCGCCGGGTCTTTTTTTGAATTGTAGAAGCAGCAAACTTTGGCGGCTTCATTGTGCACTGCCGCAGAGCGCAGTGCCGCTTAGCCGGTCGAAGATCAACCGGCGGAGGGACGCGTATGCGAGCGTGGACAGTGATTGGCGTCACAGCCGCTACTGCTCTATCCATCATCATTGCGCGTTCGGCCCTGCAGAGGCCGGCCGTGCGGTCCGTGGATGAGAAGGTCCTTCGTGAATACGCCGGCGTGTATCAGTGGGAACCGGATGCCTTTGTGTATCTCCAGACGTGGAGTGAATTCAGCAACCAACTCGTCGCATTTGATGAGTCCGGAGAGATTCGAACGCTGTATTCGACGGATCACGACCGCTTCTTCGCAGGTCCGGGCGCTGCCGTCCCGGCCTCAATCGAATCCCGAATCGAGTTTCAACGCGACCCCACCGGGACAATCACCTCGCTAGTATGGCAGCGGGAGGGTGCGCCCTCACGGACCGCGCGTCGCGTCGAGATTGAGAGACATGAAGACGTCCGCTTCTCGAGAGGCCAGATTCAACTGGCGGGCACGCTGATCACTCCGATCACCGGTGGGAAACATCCGGCGATCATTCTCGTTCACGCCTCCGGCCCGCAGAATCGCGAGTCCATCCTTCCCTTTGTCCGGTTTCTAGTGCGCCACGGCATGGCCGTCCTCGGCTATGACAAGCGCGGAGTAGGCGCGTCGACAGGTGATTGGAATACTGCCTCATTCGACGATCTCGCCGGCGATGTGGTCGCCGCGTTCGAGTATTTGAAGGCTCGCGGTGATATCGACGGCGCGCAGATTGGACTGCTGGGATGGAGTCAGGCGGGATGGATCATGCCGCTCGCGACCGTCCGCGCAAAAGACGTTGCGTTTCTAATCAGCGTTTCCGGCGCTGGGATACCAGCAGCGGAGACCACCATCGATCAGGCTCGAAATGAAATGACCGCTGCCGGCATGTCAACGCAGGCCGTCGAGCAGATTGTTGGGCTCATGAAACTCCAGTACGACTTCGCACGAACGGGTCAAGGATGGGCCGAGTACGCAGCCACTCGTGAGAGGCTCGGCGCGCAGCGGTCGCCTGACACGTTTCCTGGAACACCGGATCATTCTTACTGGCAACTTATGCGGCGCTTGTACTTCTACGACCCTGCGCCGACGCTTCGTCAGCTCCGGGCGCCGACGCTCGCGCTATTCGGGGAGTTGGACAACAACATCTTGGCGGAGAAGAACAAGGTCGCCTGGGAGGCAGCTTTGAAGGCCGCTGACAACCGGGACTTCACCTTGCGAATTCTCCCGAAGGCAAATCATGCTCAGCTCGAGGCAAAGGTTGGAACCAACGCGGAGATGGCGTCACTGCAGCGGTTCGTGCCGGCCTATTTCACGACTATCCAAGACTGGCTCGCGAGACGCATCCGAGGCTTCGGGCGGAGCCGGTAGCGGAAGGGGCGGGCTCGCGCGACGGACTTGTATTGCAGCGGAGAAACAAATCTTGCGAAGAAATAGAAATCTCTTGCCCAACCATGCATTCGATGAAACTCGGAGGAGAACGTGACCAGCAAGGTGAAAGGCATTCCTGAGGGCGCGTCAGTCGTCATCCCGAGATTGGTGTGCCGGGACCCCGCCGCTGCGATTAAGTTCTACGCCAGCACATTCGACGCGGTCGAGCGCGGCCGCAGGCCAGGTCCCGACGGCACGGTGGCGCATGCGTTGCTGACGATTGGCCCTGCGATGATCATGATCGAAAGCGAGTGGCCAACCCTGACAAGCCGTGCGCCCAAGCCAGACGGAAGCTCGCCTGTCGTGATTTACGTCTATGTGGAAGACGTAGATCACACCGTGGAGCGGGCGATCGCTGGTGGGGCGCAAGTTCTGATTCCAGCGCAGAACCAGTTCTGGGGCGACCGCACCGCCTGGATTATGGATCCGTCGGGGCACGTGTGGACCATCGCGACACGTATCGAAGAAACCAGCGAGCCGCAACGAACGGAGCGGTGGTCCAGCATTTTGGCCGAACAAACTCGCTAGTGCATAATCCGAACGAGCCCGAAAGGGCCCTTCAGTGGTCGGAAACCCAAAATTCAAAGCACAAAATCCAAGAATGGACTAAAGAGTCAAATTCGTGCAAAATAAGCAGAGGTTTTTCAATCCGTTGGAAACTTTTCATCTTTTGGGTTGCAGTTTAGTCCGCGTGGTATTTTTGCCATACGAACAGCACTCTGAATCTTTACGCACAAGGGAGCAAGACATGGAACTCGGCGCGTTTTCAATCAGCTTGGCTGTCAAGGACCTCGAAGCTTCGAGGAAGTTTTATGAGAAGTTCGGTTTCAAGGTCTTCGGTGGAAATCCTTCACAGAACTGGCTGATCTTGAAAAACGGCGATCACGTCATTGGCCTCTTTCAAGGCATGTTCGACAAGAACATACTAACCTTCAACCCGGGCTGGGACAGCAACGCCCAAAAGCTAGCCAGTTTCACGGACGTGCGCGAGCTGCAGCGCCAACTGAAGGCACGAGGCGTGCAGTTGGTGAACGAGGCAGATGAGACCACGACGGGTCCCGCCAGTTTCATCGCGGTGGACCCCGACGGAAACCCGGTTCTCGTCGATCAGCACGTCTGATATGAACCTCGGCACAACCGACTACCGCCGCGTGATCGTATTCGGCGGTGTGTACAACAATTATCTCGCGCTGTCGTCTTTGTTGCAAGAGGCGCAGACGATCGAGCACGACGCGATTTTTTGCTTGGGCGATCTCGGCGCGTTCGGGCCGCATCCGAATCGCGTTTATCCTCTGCTGGTCGAGGGCAAGGTGCAAGTCGTGCAGGGCAACTACGATCACAGCATCGGCAATGATTTGAGAGATTGCCAGTGTGGTTACACCGATCCACGAGACAATTATTTTGCGCAAATCAGCTACGACTACACCCTGGCCAATACTGCGAAAGAGTTCAAGGCCTATCAGCGTGCCTTGCCGCCGTTCATTCGCTTTGATTCCTTCGACAGGCGTGTCCTTTTGTGCCATGGCTCGCCGCGCAAAACCAACGAGTTCTTATGGGAATCTGCCACGCCGACGCATTTTTTGGAAAAGATTTTTCGTGACTTTGAAGCCGATGTGATTTTGGCAACGCACACCGGTATCAAATGGCAACGCCGCCTGGCGGGCGGCAAGTTGTTCGCCAACGTCGGCGTGATCGGCCGGCCGGAAAACGACGGACAAACGCAGGTGTGGTACGGTCTGTTGGAGCTTAGTCCCGAGCTCAAACTCGAGTACCGTCCGTTGCGTTACGACTATCATCGTCTTGCGCTCGAGATGGCGGAAGAGAAACTCCCTCAAGAATTCATCGACACAGTGTTGACCGGATGGTGGACGACGTGCCTGGAAATTCTGCCCGGAAAAGAGCGCGCCCGCGGGAAATTTTGATGCACATTACCTTCTTTAGATTCGCAGTGACGATTTTCTAACCTGATCGCATGCTGGCCTTATGATCTCACCGGCGAACCCGCCACCCAAGCGTGCAATTCTCTTATTCACGCACTCGCCAACCACGGAAGCACAAACCAAGCCCATTGCCGGCTTCTCCATGGCCGAGCGCGTTACTCTTTATGAAGAATTGATAAGCCACACGCTGGCCACGGCCGGTGCCACGCCCTATCCAGCGCTGGTGGCGACCACGCATGCGTCCTATGCTTTACAGTGCCCGCAAATTGCGCACACCTTTGCGCAGCGCGGCCGCAATTTCAGTGAACGTCTCACCGCCGCTCTCATTGATGCTTTCGAGCTGGGCTACGAGGAAGTCGTGGCGATCGGCAACGACTGTGTCGATCTGAGCGCAGCCGATCTGGAAGCGGCTTTCGGCTTACTGCAGCGTTATGATATTGCCCTGGGCTCGGCAGCAGATGGCGGCGTGTATTTGATTGCGGCGCGACGCGGGACGCTGCCCAAGCTCGAAACGGCATTCGCCCAGTGCCGCTGGCAGACCGGTCACGTGCAGGGAGATTTGTTGCTGGAAGCTGCGTGCCTCGGCGTGCGGACCGCACTGCTTGGAACGCGTTCCGATCTCGATACGATTGAAGACTTGATGCGGACGGCGCACGTGCACCGGGAGCTACGTGCACTGTGCAGGTTGGCGCAAAAACTTTTTTCTGCTATTACCCCGCAAGTCCTGCTGCGGAACATTGCTTTTCCACTTTCCCGCCATCTTATCCGCCAATACAGTCAAAGGCCCCCGCCTGATTCTTGGTTTCACAGCATCCTGCCGTGCGTTTGATAGACAAACAACAGTAGCACCACAACGTTGAGCCGGTATGGCCTCGCCGTGTCATTCGAGTTGCGCCAAAAGCAACCATTCAGAATACCGCTCGGGCCCTCTCGCTCTTTCTGGCGTTGAAACAATGCGATGAAAAAGTGAGCTCATCGCCTGGAAGATTTACAATGCCCGGCCGATGGTTTATCATCAAGTGGCCCATGGAATTGGTGGAATGGCATCGATACAATAATCCATCCAACAATCCAATGATCCCAAACACTCTATTTCGGAGGCAAGTTATGCCCAGCTATTACCTCAGCGAAGATTTGGCGCGTTTCGGCGAAGTGGGCGGGCCCCAGCCCAAGCTGTTCAAGATGTGGCTGGACTGGTACAATGAATGCCATCAAAACGGCGCCTTGGACAAAAAAACGAAGGCGCTCATCGCGCTCTCGGTCGCGCACGTGCTGCAATGCCCATACTGCATTGATGCTTGGACCACGGGTTCGCAGAAAGAGGGCGCCTCGCCTGAGCAGATGGCCGAAGCCGTGCACGTTGGCGCTTCCTTACGCGCGGGTACTTCGCTCGTGCATCATATTCAGTCGATGAACGTGCAAGCCCGGGAAGAATGAACTGGATTGATGGATTAATGGAGTCATGGATTGATGGCTTCTCGGGTTTTTCAACAATCCAACAATCCATTAATCCAATCTGCATGTCATCGCCATTCAGAGGAAGGTCATGCTCACTTCGATGAAAACACGGCGCGCAGTGGTGATTGGCGCCGGGCCGATGGGTTTGGAAACGGCATTGTGCGCCATTGCGCGCGGTTTTGAAACGACCGTGCTTGAAGCGGTTCGCATTGGGGAGCACCTCCGCGCATGGGGCCATATTCGTATGTTCTCGCCGTTGCGCATGAATCTATCGCCCCGCGCCAAAGAAGTTATCGGCCACAAATTGCCCGACGGAGAGTCGATTCAAACTGGCACGGAGTTCGTCAAAACCGTACTTGAGCCGCTGGCGCAATCTGATTTGCTCAAAGACAAAATCGTCACGGGCCGGCGCGTGATTGCAATTGCGCGCGCGGGATTGGGCAAAATGGGATTGCCCAACCATCCACTGCGCAGCGAGCGCAGCTTCAAAATTCTGGCCGAAGACCGCGAAGGCCGCGAGCATGTTTACCAAGCAGATTACGTCTTCGATGCCAGCGGCGTGTTCGGCCAGCCAAATTGGAGCGGTGCGGCAGGCATGCCGGCGATTGGCGAGCGCAGCTTGAGCGCTCGTATCATTCGCCATCCCCTGGATCTCGAGCAACACGCGGTGCAGTTTGCGCGCAAGCGCCTCTTGCTGATCGGCCATGGTCATTCCGCCGCGAACACGATACTTGCGTTGCACAATTTACTTCAACGCGAGCCCGAGACGAAATTATTCTGGGCCGTACGCAGCGATCGCTTGCGGCCCATAGCTGAAATCCCCGGCGACGCGCTGCCGGCGCGTGCGAGAGTTGTTACGGCTGCCAATGATTTGGCGCAAGATCCGCCGGCAAATGTACGCGTTTTGCGTCGCACCACCCTGGAAAGCTTGCAAGAGGCTTCTGCTGCAAGCCATCCCGGAAAGACGGCGATCAAGGCTCGCTTAAGAGCCGGAAAAACGACGGAAGAAATCGAAGTGGATGCGATCGCTTCTTTGACGGGCTATCGCCCCGATGTAGATATGCTGCGCGAAACCACCGCGGAAATTTCAAATATCACGGAAGGCGCACGCGGCTTGTACAAAGCCCTGTCGAATATCACCGATTGTCTGGCGAAGATCGAAGTCAACCCCAAAGATCTGCAGAGTGGTGAGCAGAACTTGTTCATTGTCGGCGTCAAAAGCTACGGGCGCAATCCGGGTTTTTTGCTGCAATCGGGATTGGATCAGTTGGAGGCGATTTTTGCCTCGCTCGTTTGAAGATGACTTTGTCACAGGGAAAATCTCTGCGTAATCTCTGCGTATTCTTTGCGTGAGACATAAAGTCTGTGAACAAAAACAGATTTCAACGAACCTGCGGCTAGCCGACAAGCGCCCCGGGCTTTTGATCGAATTTGGCGAGCGCCAGATGAGAGCCGGTATCACGCGCATTGTCACCGGTTTGCCTGGCTTGGGAATTTATCACGCAGAGCATCGCAAAGGGTCGCAAAGAAAAGCTCTGCTTAAACCTAGCGCATCTGTTCCGCGCTGCGGTCTTTTTGTTCTTCATTTGGCTGAGCTGTAATTCCAAATGTGACATAGTCAGGTTAATTGGTATGGATTGAAGTATTCGCGCATGAAGAATTGGTGGTAAATACCTTGTGAAACTGCACCTGAATGTCTATATTGTATACGAATTTAGATCTTGAGAAAACGTATGAATGCGAAAGAACGCGCCCAAGAACGCCGTCGCCGACCAGGTACGATGTCTTATTTGGTTAGGCTGAAAGACACGGATCGATCTTTCGACTTTGAATTTTGGCAAAATCTCTCTGGCGAAGAACGGCTCGGTGCTATGTGGCAGCTCGTAGCGGATATGAGAATTCTGCGAGGCGAAGATGAAGATGTACAAGCTTTGGAAGCCAGCCGCAAAACGAAACGCAAGAATTGACCAATCTTGATCATTGCAACAAAAATATCCCGCCCGATGCGATTACTTATTACAGAAATGGTCTTCCTGGCCACGTATGTTTTTGTCATTCCCGCCTTTGATCTCGCTGTTGTCACCACCTCTTCTTTTCCCAAAGAAACGCCACCTCAAGCGCGCGCTTCGCCGAAAACCATTCTCTTCTTCGGCAACAGCCTCTCCGCCGGTTTCGGCCTCGATCCTGCCGAAGCCTTCCCCGCTTTGATCCAGCAAAAAATCGATTCGCTAAAATGGCATTACACCGTCGTCAACGCCGGCTTGAGCGGCGAAACCAGCGCTGGCGGCTTGCGCCGCATCGACTGGCTGTTGCAGCGCAAAATTGATGTTCTGGTTTTGGAGCTGGGCGCGAACGATGGGCTGCGCGGCATTGCGCTTGCCGACACGCGGCGCAACTTGCAGGGCATCATCGACCGCACAAAAGAAAAACATCCGCACGCCCAAATTGTGATTGCCGGCATGCAAGTGCCGCCCAATTTGGGCAAGACCTACACGCAGTCTTTCCGCGCGCTTTTTCCGGAATTGGCCAAAAAGAATGAGGCCGCGCTGATTCCATTTTTATTGGAAGGCGTGGGCGGCGTACCCGAGTTGAATTTGGCGGATGGCATTCACCCCAATATTTCCGGTCACCGCAAAGTGGCGGAAAACGTCTGGAAGGTCTTGCGCCCGTTATTGGTTCATAAAAAGTAAGTGCAATAGTGGCTGCGATTGAAAATAGCAATCTCGCCCTTGGCGGGAAAGTGCTCATGCACGCGCCATAAGAGCCTGTCCGAAAACCCTAAAATGTCATCCCGCAGGGATCTTGGTTGACTCGGGCACAGTGCCGATTTCAGGCCTAGGTGCCGAATCTACCAAGATGCCTTCTGCATGACAGAATGAGGTTTCCGGAGAGGCTCTTAGCCATTTCTACTAACCATCCTTGCTTTTACTTCACTCATTCACTTCACCATATTGGTTTCCATCATCATTCCGCATTGGCGCGGCAAAGAGATTTTGCTGCGCGGCCTGCGCTCCTTGCGCGAACATACTTCACTTCCTCATGAAATCATCGTCGTGGACAACGGCTGCGATGACGGCAGCGTTGCCGCGGCGCAACAAAGCTGTGCCGGAATTCGCGTCGTTGCCGCCGGCAGGAATCTCGGTTTCGCCGGCGGCTGCAATCTCGGCATGCGCGCCGCGGCGGGAGAGTTCCTCGTGCTCTTCAACAACGATGCGGTCGCGGCGCCACACTGGCTGGAGCCCTTGGTGGCAGCCATGGAAGGCGATCCAGATGTTGCCGCGTGCCAACCCAAGATTCTCTCCATTGACCGGCCTGACAGTTTCGACTATGCGGGCGCGTGCGGGGGTTATCTTGATTTCTTGGGCTATCCCTTCTGCCGCGGCCGCGTCTTCGATACGATCGAGAAGGACGAACGGCAATACGACGACCTCCGGGAGATCTTTTGGGCGAGTGGCGCGTGCTGTTTGCTGCGCGCCTCCGCACTGGAGGAGACCGGCGGACTGGACGATTCATTCTTCGCGCACATGGAAGAGATTGATTTGAATTGGCGAATGCATCTTGCCGGCTATCGCATCATCGCAGTGCCGGCCGCATGCGTGTACCATCACGCCGGGTCGACTTTACAGGCAGCCGCTCCGCGCAAAACTTATCTGAATCACCGTAATAGCCTGATTCTGCTCGTAAAAAACCGCGCGCTTGCGCCCCTGCTGATCATTTTTCCGATACGGGTGGTTTTGGATTTTGTCGAAGCCCTACGCCAACTCATCTGCTTGCGCGGAAAACATGCCGCCATGATTCTGCGCGCGATTTTTGAAGTAGCCTTCAAGATGCCGCAATTGCTCGACCAGCGCGAACAAGTTCAGAGGGTGCGCAAAATCTCTGACCGGGCCATGCGCACCCGGTTTTACCACCGCAGCATTGTGTGGGATTATTTCATTCGTGGCAGGAAGAAGTTTTCGGACTTGCCCGGAACAATCAAAAAATAGAAGGTCCATGCTGATGTATTGCAAATGCAGATTTTCGCATTTAGAGGTCGCATTTGCCTCTGCACACTTTTTGTGTCATTCAGCAGGAATCTTGATTAGCGTCGCCTTGCACCCTTGAGAAGGACTACTCTGGGAGGCTTTGACAAAACTCGCCAAGATTCTTTCAGAATGACATCTGCTATTTTATCTCGCAAGACTTGCAATGACTCAACCCTTGTCTCATCTTGAACACTGCCATTGCCCGCTGTGCCGCGGCAACTCTTCCGATCGTTATCTGCTCACGCCGGATCGTTTCGATCTCGCCGCAGGCGCGATTTATCAGTTGCAGACCTGCCGGCAGTGCCGAATGATCTATCTCAACCCTCGCCCGGCCGAAGCGGACAGTACGCGCTACTATCAAAATGAAAACTATCTACCCTTCGCCAGCGCCAACGCGCCGCGAACGATGCTCGCGCGTGTGTACGATTTTCTCCGTCGTTACAACTTGAGCTGGAAGAGAAAACTGCTCTCGCGGTTCTGCGCAACCGGAAGCTTACTCGACGCCGGCTGCGGTACCGGTGAATTCCTGAATGAAATGCGGCGCGCGGGCTGGAAGGTGCACGGCTTAGA
>JBOHQX010000020.1:0-19921 GCA_050732395.1 bacterium | reverse complement strand
ACATACAGGATGCTTAACCCTGTAGTAACACGACCCCATCTACGCAAAGTAGTGTAGCTATTTAATAAATAGGCGTTTGCCTATTATTTTTTAACCTATGACTGTCGAAGCCAGGTTTTACTTCAAGCTGTGCCAATTGCCCTTCTTCACCCTGGAACTGCTGCTCCAATTTGAATTTTACCGCAACATCCGTTTCAACGGCTAAAGCAGCGCGCAAGCGCTTGATTTTTTCGCTGAGCAGGTTCCATTCCTGGCGCAATGCCTCCACTTTTTGCTCCAAGCGATGGCGTTGTCCGGCATGCACACTTGAAGGTCGAGTGGATTGCTCTTGTACCGATGGTGTAGCTGTGGGAGGGTCGACAGGTCGCTTCAAAGTTTTTTCAACGTCAAAAATGCGCCCATCCGGCGCGCGCATGTACAAAACCGGTGTCCCCCATTCCACTTCGTTTCCCTGAGAGTAGATGGCGGTTCTTGCTTCAACCAGCGCGGCGTCCACAGGATAATTGTCAGCCATAGCTGCATAAAAGGTGTTTGAAAAAGTGATCGCGGCGGTGTCGGTGATTTCAGATTGCATAGCGACAATTGCCGGGATTCCCTGGTGCACGAGATCCTGAGCCGCGCCAGCAAAGGGATTGAGGCGCGAAGTGCGAGCGCCTTCGCAGGCGTTGAGAACCGCAAGACGCAGGGGTTGGTGATTGTGTAAGATCGTCCCGAGATATCGCCCACTCACACGATGCCCTTGCTTGAATTCGTCTTCCAAAAGTAGCATCCCGTTTTGAGTGCGCTCGTCAAACTTGCCATGGCCGATAAAATGAAATATATGACAAGGTCCCTGCCGCAAACGTCGTTGCAAAGCCTCCAGTGTAGCTGCTTCTAGCCGCTCCAAAGTCACGAGTTGGCGTTGTTCCAAAGGTGCCAAGGCCTCATGCAATTTCTCCCATTCTTGCGCGACCTCAAGCATGGGATAATCGTTTGAATTGGAGATCATTACCAAGATTTTGAGCGGAGGCTTGACCTCGAGGGGCTGGATAGTTTGGGATATTTCGAGGTAGCGAACCAGAGGGGTTTCAACACACAAGGCGAGAAAACGGTTCTGCTCAACATTATAAAGATATTCCCAAGGCAGATCGGCCAGTTCCGGGGCATTTAGACGCAGCCGGATTCGGAGGCCGGTGTTATGAGCTTCGGCATGGGCCAGGCTGCTTTGGAGGCACGCCCGCACTTTTTTTTGGAATGCGGCCTCGAACAATCGTCCACCAAAGGCTTTAATCTCCTCCAATTCTGGCAAATCCAGACGCTGTATTTTTCGTCGAAGCCTTTCAAGAGTCAGAAAAAAGGCACCCAATTCTTGATCGGAGAAAGGTAAAGCAAAACGTTCTTTGGCTTCACCGCCTGGAGAGCGCAAAACTCGAACGAGGTACGCGCCTTCCGAATGCTCGAGGAGCAAATCAAAGTCCAAATACTTCATCGTGGCCATGTCTGGCTCCGCTTGTCGAATTCAGGTCCAAAAATTCTCCGAACGGCCATGAAGCCTTGCTATATAGACACGCTAAATTGTCATTTTTTCGCAGAGGAAAGGAGTTTAGAGAAAAATGGAAAGATCAGTTACCCCATCCTGACATTACGGTTGCGCATGATCCTGCGCTAAGATTTGCACGATTATTCGTCAATTGTGCACAATAATATGTGTATAAAAATTGCGTTCTTCAACAAAAATTTCGCGTCAAGAAGATTTGGAGGTTCTGGTTAATGATGGGGAGGGCCCTCCAATAGCAATAGATCTGTGGAGTGGGTCAGCAAGAATCTCGCCGTGCAGTGCGAGCATCCGGTCAGTATCAAGCCGCAGGATGCGGTCCGGACGCCACTAGTTTTTTGCTTTTGGGATCGACGGTGAGATTTAAGCCCTCCAATGTCCTGGCCCCCAGCAGCAGCAAATCGCCTTTTTCCGCGAAAACGACTTCATCAATGGTGAAAGACTTATCCAACCGGATAATGGCAAAACCGACGCTGCGTGTAATGTGCTGGCCGTTCGCCATAACGAAGGACACGTCTTTTTTTTCCTGTACGACGCCGATTCTTTCAAGTATCTTTGCCGAAATCCAGGTGTAATCGCTGCCGGTGTCGACCAGAAGTTTGGAAACAATCGCCGATTTCGTGCGATCGACAATGTTTTCGATCTTACATTTTATGTAGAAAGTACCCATGTGACATTCTTCTAAGCGTTGCGTGAATGACTTGGTCGTTTCATTTTGCAGATGTTGTCCCGCAGAAATCTCCCCTGGCGCCAGAACCACTGTCAATTTGAGCCGTGTGCCAAGTTCGTGGGAGGATTCTTACAGAATGACATTTCCTTGTGGACCTGCTGACTCAATGTTGCAGTAATACTTATCTTCTCTCAAACACCCTTCACTTCCCTAACCGCCTTTGTCAACTCCGGTACGATTTCAAACAAATCCCCCACAATACCATAATCCGCAATATCAAAAATCGGCGCGCGCTCGTCTTTGTTGATGGCGACGATAGTGCGCGAGCCCTTCATGCCGACAAGGTGCTGGATTGCTCCTGAAATGCCGACGGCGACGTACAGTTTCGGGCTTACCGTTTGGCCGGAAGAGCCGATTTGGCGATCGATGGGCAACCAGCCGTCATCGCACACCGGGCGAGAAGCGGCAATCTCGGCACCCAATACTTTGGCCAGTTCTTCCACAATTGGTAATTTTTCTTTTTCTTTGATGCCACGGCCCACGGAGACGATGACGTCGGCCTTGGTCAAATCCACTTTGCCCTTGACGCCTTCGAAAATTTCCAAAACTTTCGTACGTACATTGATGCCGGAAAGATCGAGGGCGGCGTCAACGACTGCCGCGCTGCCGCCCTTTTTCAATTTGTCGCTACTCATCGCGCCGGCTTGAAAACTGACGAAGTAAGGCGGCGCGCCGGTGAAGGAATAATCCGCATTGATCTTGCCTTGAAATGTCTGCCGCACGAAAACGAGATCAGTGCCTTCTTTGCGATAGCCGACGCAATCACCGATCAAGCCGCGCTGGAAACTCGTCGCAAGCTTGGGCAGATAGTCGCGCGCTTGATAAGAATGGCCGGCGAGAATGTATTTTGGTGAAGTCTTCTCAATTGATTGACGCGCGGCGGCACTGAACCCGTCGGGCGTATAAGGAGACAGCTCTTTGTTTTGCGCGAAAGCCACCTGTTTGATTTGAGCGGTGGAGGCTTCCTTCGCCGCGGCGGAGGCATTTTGCCCCATCACCAAAGCATGTACCTCCAGCCCCGTGCTCGCGCCGATTTCTTGTCCGGCAGCCAAAGCTTCCCAGCCGATACGGCTCACCTTGCCGTCGTTTTGTTCGACAATGATTAGAATTCCATTCGCCATAACAGGCTCCGAATTGATTATTCAGTTTTCAGCAGCTATTCAAAGCAAAAGAAAAACACAAAGGCACAGAGAACCACAAAGGGTCACAGAGAAAAAACTTAATTTCAAAAACTTTGCATCGCAGTGTTTAGCTTGCGCTCAGACTTCTAATCTTTGTGTGCCTTTGTGCCACTCTGTGTCTTTGTGTTGAAAAAAAACTTAGATCACTTTCGCTTCGTTTTTAAGCTTTTCCGCCAATTGCGCCGCCATGCTCTTCGCGTCGCCGGTGAGCATTTGCGTGCGCTTGGTCTTCACCGGCGCATACATTTTGTTCAGCTTGACGGTGCCCGAAGAGAGATCGACGCTTGTTTGCGCGAGAGTCAATTCTTGCATCGGTTTTTTCTTCGCAGCCATGATGCCCTTGATCGTGGCATAACGGATCGCAGCGAGGCCGGATTGGATGGTGAGCACGGCGGGCATGGCCATTTCCAGGTATTGAAACCAGCCGCTTTCTAATTCGCGCTTGATCTTGAGCATGTTGTCGCTGGCTTGAATTTCCATCACCAAGGTCGCATGCGGCGTGCCCAACAATTCTGCCAGGACCACGCCGGTTTGGCCGAAGCCCGCATCGTCCGATTGTAAACCGGTGAGCACCAGATCAGGATTTTCCGGCTGGATCGCCGCGGCCAGGACTTTCGCCGTGAGAAAAGGATCGTTGATCGGTGCGTCGTGATTGACAACGATCGCGCGATCCGCACCCTTGGCCAGCGCTTGTTGAATCGCCTGTCTGATGCGCGCCGGCCCAATCGCAACAACCACGACTTCACCGCCGTGCACCTCTTTCAAACGCAGCGCCGCTTCCAGACCGTAGTGGTCGCTTTCGTTGATTTCATAGTTGAGATTTTTTTCATCGACCCAAAGATTGTCCGCCCCGAGCTTGAGCTGCGAGTCTTTGAGTGGAACTTGTTTCATGCAGAGGATGATTTTCACGGTACGCTCCAGAAGGCGTGTTAAAGATTACCAGGTAATTTTACACGTTACACCTAACATGTTACACGAAAATCGTGTAACATGTAAATAAGCCTGCTGAAATCGATTTACACATTCGTGCTCCAATGATAACCATTGGCCTCGTAAATCATCTCAGCCACCTGCTTGCGTTGCGAGTCGGTACTCGTATCGATTTGCCGGGCATTGCGCCGCGCGCGCCTCCAGGCCTCGTCGAGATAGGTGGTCGCGAGCAACAATTCTTGCTCGACGCCGGATTGCTTTTGCTTCAATAGAGTATTCACTCGCGAGATTACGGCGGCCATGCCGAAAAGATCGATGGCCATGTCTGCCAAACGGTGTTGAATGAATTGTTTGAGAATAATGTCTTTTCCGTGTTTCATCAACACGCGCTCAGTGGCGAGATGCAGCTCCTTGGCAAATTCGTTGAAGTGTGCAGCGGCGTCATGCAGCTTGGCATGGAGGCCGGTGAGATGATCGTGCGCGACCGTATCTTTCACTTTGCCCGCGGCAAAACCGGTCAACAACCCAAAGCCCTTGATGGGATCGCGCAATGCCCGGCCGATTTTTTTGAGATATTCGCCCGGCCCTTCCATGCCGGCGAGGGCGATGAAGGCCCGCAGAATTTCGTTCGTGCCTTCGAAGATCAAATTGATGCGCGAGTCGCGCAACGCCTGCTCGTAGGGATAATCCCGAGAATAGCCGAGCCCACCCGCGATTTGCATGGCTTCGTTGGCGACACGCCAAACCGCTTCGCTCGCGAAGACTTTGCACGCAGCCGATTCCAGTGAAAAATCCACGGCTCTGCGATCGGCCAGCGCGGTAGTCAAATAAACCATGCTTTCGGCCGCGTAGGTCTCGGCGGCCATGGCCGCAATTTTTTCCTGAATCATTTCGAATTGCGCGATTGGCCGGCTGAATTGCTTGCGATTTTTCGCATGGGCCACGGCCAGCTTTATCATCGCCTTGCAGCCGCCGACGCAACCGCTCGCCAGGCCGAGCCGGCCGGTGTTGAGAATCTCCATCGCCACTTTGAAGCCCTTGCCCATCTGGCCGAGCATGTTACCCACCGGCACTTGGATATTATCGAAATTCAACGAGGTGGTATTCGAGCCGTGAATACCGAGCTTTTCCTCCGGCTTGCCCGAGGAAAAGCCCGGGAAGCCGCGCTCGACGATGAACGCAGTGATTTTTTCTTTTTTCTCTCCGCCCTCATCCATCAAAGTCTTCGCGAAGACCGTGAAAACGTCGGCGATACCGCCGTTTGTGATCCAGATCTTTCCGCCGCTCAACGTGAAAGCTTTTTTGTCGGCGCTCAACGCCGCTTTGGATTGAATGCCGGCGGCGTCGCTGCCCGCGCCCGCTTCCGTCAATGCGAACGCCGTCAGCCTTTCGCCGCTGGCGATGGCGGGCAAGTATCTCTGTTTCTGCTCTTCGCTGCCGAACATTACGATGCCCTTGGTGCCAATGGACAAATGCGCGCCCAACGACACCGCGAGCGAAGCATCGACCGTGCAGATTTCTTCGAACACGCGGCAGTACGCCGTTTGCGAAAGCCCTGCGCCGCCGTATTCTTGCGGAATCGCGAGGCCGTAGAAACCCAATTCTTTCAAGCCTTGAAAAATGCGTGGGGGAATGGAGCCCGATCGATCGATTTCGGCGGATTTGACGTGGTCGCGTGCGAACTCGCGCAAGGATTCAATGATCACGCGCAAATCATCCTGCGCCTCAGGCCTCATCGCAGGATAAGGAAAGATCATGTCTTGCCGCACGTCGCCTGCGAATAGGGATTTGAGAAAACTGCTGGTTTTTTCTTCGGATGCCATGGGGGTGCCTCGACGATAAAAACATTCTGGTAACTCTTACGGGTACTCTTTCTTACTCCTACTCCTACTCATACTCTTACTCGCTTGCAGGGTTAAAAAGCGAGTAAGAGTATGAGTACGAGTAAGAGTAAAAGTATGACTAAGGATTGGAGCAAAAAACCTCAACTATAGAACCCTCGCCCTTGTGCTGCCATCTCAACCAGCCTATCCGCTGGCCGGAAGCGCTCACCGAATTTGTCGGCGTAGTTCCGCAAGCGCTCGACGACACGACCACTGCTCAATGAATCCGCGTAGCGCAGCAAGCCGCCGCGGAAAGGCGGAAAACCCGTACCGAAAATCATGCCGGCGTCGACGTCGTGCGGCCGGCGCACGATTTGTTCCATGAGGCAGAATGCGGCTTCGTTGATCATCAACAGCACACAGCGTTCCTGCGCCTCGCTTTTCACGAGTTTCGAGCCGGGTGCGGTCTGGCTTTCGAAAAGGGAGTAAACCGCCGGATCGACGCTCTTCTCCTTGCCTTGATAAATGTAAAAGCCTTTGCCATTCTTCTTGCCGAGACGGCCAGCGGCCACCATTTTGTCGAGGCCGCCGGCGGCACCCATGCGCTCGCCGAATGCGTGAATCAAAACATGAGAGGCTTTCGCGCCGACGTCGAGGCCGATTTCGTCCATCAAATTGAACGGCCCCATCGGCATGCCGAACTGCAAGAATGCGTCATCGACGTGCTCGATGCTGGCGCCTTCGACCAAAATCCTTGAGGCCTCGGCAAGATACACTGCGAGAATGCGGTTCACCAAAAAGCCCGGCGCATCTTTCACCACGATCGGCGTTTTGCCGATTTTCTTGGCAAAAGCCACCATGCTCGCAATAGTTTGGTCGCTGGTGTGCTGGCTGCGAATCACTTCCACCAACGGCATGCGATGTACGGGATTGAAGAAATGCAAGCCGCAAACTTTGTCCGGCCGCTTCGTGGCTTCAGACATCGCCGTGACCGGAAGCGACGAAGTATTGCTCGCGAGCACGACGTGCTCCGGCACCATTTGATCGATCTCCGCAAAAACTTTCTTTTTGATATCGAGATTTTCGACGATGGCTTCGATCACCAGATCGACGCGATGAAAGCCCGAATAATCGATGGAACCCGTAATCAGCCCCATTTTGTTGTGCATGTCCTTCGGGGTCATGCGGCGTTTCTTAACGGATTCTGAAAAAACCTTGGCCGCGGCTTCCGTGCCTTTGGCCACGGCGGCATAGTTGATATCTTTCAAGCGTGCGGGCAAATGATTGTGCGCCATGAGCTGGGCAATCCCGCCGCCCATCACCCCGGCGCCGAGAACGCCGATACGATGGAAGGAGCGCAGCGGCCCGTCGTAGCCCGGCACGCCTTTGTCTTTTTTGATTTCTTCGCCGAGATAAAAAACTGAAATCAAGTTTTTTGAAACCTCTGAAGCGATGACTCTGCCGACCAATTCCGCTTCGATCGCAAGACCGGCTTTGAGATCGAGCGGATAGCCGCGTTCGACGGCTTCGAGCGCGACCTCAGGCGCGGGATAATGGCCTCGTGATTCCGCGCGCACGCGTTTGCGCGCCTGTTCAAACAAAACGCGGCGTCCGACAAAATTTTTCTCCAGTAGAACCTGCTGGGCATTGGCGCTCCGGCGACGGCGCTCAATTTTGCGCCGCAATTCCGTGCTGCGAATCTCAACGGCAAAGGCATGCGCGATGCTGCGCAACATCCCGTGTGAAAATTCCTCAGGAATGACGCGGTCGACGATGCCCGAGCGATACGCGCGCTTGGCATCGACCAATTTGCCGGTGAGTATATACTCCAGGGAGCGCTGGATGCCAATCAAGCGCGGCAAA
This sequence comes from bacterium, assembly GCA_050732395.1. Lineage (GTDB taxonomy): Bacteria > Zhuqueibacterota > Zhuqueibacteria > Zhuqueibacterales > Zhuqueibacteraceae > JBIOXB01. The sequence continues at coordinate 11,860 of JBOHQX010000020.1, read as the reverse complement.
CGCTGCGTGCCGCCGAAGCCGGGAATGATGCCGAGGCGAACTTCGGGCAAACCAATGCGTGTTTTGTCAATGTCATGCGCGAGGCGGAAATCGCACGCCAGCACTAATTCCAGCCCTCCACCCACGCATGCGCCGGAAACAACCGCAATCGTGGTTTGTGGCAGCGCGGCGATTTGATCAAACACCGCCTGTCCCATGGCGGCTTTGCGCGCGCCTTCGAGTGGGTCGCGAATGCTTTCAATTTCTTCGATCTTGGCGCCGGCGATAAAGTTGCCTTCTTTCGCGCTGATGATGACCAGACTGCTCAAATCGCGGCGCTCGCGAATTTCTCCGAGGCGCTGCGCCAACTCCAGCATGACCGGCGAAGCGAGAATATTCACTCTCTCGCCCGGCGTATCCAAAATCAAAAATCCGGTATCGCCTTCGGTTTCGAAACGAAACGCGGAGGCGGTTTGCGTTTTCATGTCAGATTCGAGCTGCAGCATGTTCATCGTTTCCTCTTTTTCCTGAACGGCGTTTTTAGTGCGCCATGTCCTCCGTTCAGAAGATAGCGCACGTTGTTAACGTTCAGCAAACTCAAGTACTCTCACCCAAACTGATTCTTCCAGAATGCCCTGATTCAGTCGATGCTTGCACCATCTACAATCCACGATCATCAATCTACCATCCTCAATCCTCGACCGACCTTCACTTCCTCTCCACCACCATCGCCCCGCCCTGCCCGCCGCCGACGCACAACGTCGCCAGGCCCAAGTTCAAATTGCGGCGCTGCATTTCCTTGAGTAAAGTCAAAATCAAGCGCGTGCCCGAGCTCCCGACGGGATGGCCGAGGGCGATGGCGCCGCCGTTCACGTTCAAAATCTCATGATTGATCTCGCCGATAGGGTCTTCGCGGCCGAGCCACTTTTGCGAGAGTTTGGCGTCGCGGAACACCGTTTCATTGGCGAGCACTTGCGCGGCAAACGCTTCGTTCATTTCAATGAGCTGGATGTCTTTGAAAGCAACGCCGGCCAGCTTCAAAGCGCGCGGAGTTGAAACCGAAGGGCCAAGCCCCATGCGCGCCGGATCGAGACCGGCAAAAGCATAGCCGCGCACGTAGCCGAGAATTTTCATGCCCTGCGCCCGCGCTTTTTCCGCGGACATCACCAACACGGCCGCAGCACCGTCCGTGATCTGGCTGGAGTTGCCCGCCGTGACCGTGCCGTAGTCGCGATCGAAGACGGGGCGCAGCTTCGCCAGCGCTTCCATTGTTTGATTCTTGCGGATGCCGTTGTCCTCATCCACCACCATATTGTACTTGGGCGGCGGAAACACCGGCACGATTTCTTCGCGCATTTTGCCGAGGTCGGTGGCCATGGTGGCACGCTGATGGCTGATCAGCGCAAAAGCATCCTGCTCCTGCCGGGTGATACCGAATTCCTTCGCCAGCACTTCCGCCGTCTCGCCCATATTGAGGTCGCATACCGGATCGGTCAATCCGACTTGCAGGCCGATGATGGGTTTGAAATGTTTGGGCCGAAAATGGGAGAAGGCATTGATTCTCTCGCCCAGCGATTTGGCTTTGGCCGCCTCCGCCAATACTTCGGCATACTCGGGGGGATATAATATCGGAATGTTGCTCATGGATTCGACGCCGCCGGCAATGATCACTTCCGCCATGCCCGCCGCGATTTTGAGATGCGCGTTGGCAATGGCCTCCATGCCCGACGCGCAATTGCGCGCGACCGTGACCGCCGGCACGCGGCGAGGAATGCCGCTGTTGAGCGCAATCACGCGCGCGATGTTCGTTGCTTCCGGCGGTTGCGCAATATTGCCCACCACCACTTCGTCGATCGTTTCAGGATCGACGCCCGTGCGCTCGATCAACTCTTGCACCACGATGCGGCCCAATTCCTGTGCCGGCAGCTCCTTGAGCGACGTGCCTGCCTTCGCGTACGGGGTGCGAATACCGTCAACAATCACCACCTCGCGCATAGATTCTCCTTAATTGTTTTGCCTCGTGACTATTCAGCTCTCACGTGCGCTTCCAAGAAATATGATGGTTTCCGATGGTCGATTTGCGATTTTGAATTTACGATCGCAGATCGGCAGTCGGAAATCGACAATCAGAAATCAATCATCCAATCATTTTCTTGCTGCTGCCGGCTTGACTCTTTCTCTTTGCCCTCTGCCCTCTGCCCTCGGCGCCTTGCTCACACAAAGCCCCTCCAAAAACAAATTGCTGATTTGTTCGGCAGCATCGTGCAGATCGTATCGCTTGTCCTTGCTCAACACCCACAGCGTACTGAACTCATCCAATGCCCCAAACAGAGCGCGCTTGATGATACCGGGGAGTAAATCACCCCTGAATACGCCTGCATGCTGGCCATCATGGATAATCCGGCTGATCAAATTGAGATAGTCGCTGAAGCGCGAGCCGCTATATTCTTTGATGAACTTGTTGGATTGCCGCAGTTCCAATTGCATCACGGCAGCGAGATCGGGCATGGTGCGCACGAGCTCGAAATGCTGATGAACGAACATTCGCAGCTTTTCAGACGGCGCGCCGCTGGTCGTGAGCTTGGCCTGAAATTTGTCAATGATCTTGCCCATGTTCTCTTCGAATAGGCAGATCAAAATGTCGTCTTTATTTTTGAAATAGAGATAAATGGTGCCGTCGGCAACGCCGGCATGATGAGCTATCTCGGAGATTTTAGCATTGTAAAAGCCCTTGCGCGCAAAGACTTTAACGGCGGATTTCAGAATCTTACCGCGTTTGTCGTCGCGTGCGCGGCCATTGGGCACTTTCGCGCGCCCGTTTTCCGTGCGCAGCGGGGCGGAAGCCGCCCGCCCGCCCCGCGGGGCGCTCTCATTCCGTGCGTTTGCAGATAACGCCATGGCGTCGCATCCAATCTTTCGCTGGCACCAAAAATGAATGATGATTCATTCATAAAATAACACTCTCCTCACGAAATGCAAGGATTTTTTTGCCACAAGGGCGTTTCCCGCCCGACTTGCATCTTGACATTCTGTCTAATTTGTGCTACCATTTTGGCGCCAGCATTGACGTGCAATCATAACATCATGAGCCCACACCCAGCTTGAAAGCCGCGACGCTGGGCAACACGAGTTCACACGAGGATTTTCACCATGCCGAAGAGATTCTCCCTGCCGCTTGGTTTTTTTGCTATTTTTTGGGGGGTGACTACCGCATGCAACGAAATCGACCGTGGCCTGGCACCGCCGGCGCAAGGTATTACCGGCCGGATTACTTACCAGGGTACATGGCCCGACACCACTGAATGGGTGCGCATCGCAGTTTTCAAAAAACTGCCGGCCACGGTCCTCGACATTCCCCTGAACCCGCCGCTTTTCAGCGATACCTTGCCGAGGTTCGTGAGCTCCTACGACTACCAGCTCGACGTGCCTCCGGGCACTTACGAATGGGTGGTGCTCGCCTGGAAGCCGGTCAAACGCTTCGCCGCCAATCAGTTCAGCGGCCTCGACACCTTGGGTATGTATGCCTTACCTGGAACGCTCGATCAGCCACTCTCGATTGCAGTACCCGATGAAGGGCAACTGCCGAACGTCGATATCGCGGCAGATTTTACACGCCTGCTGCCGGTTTCGCCGATCTTACCATAGCGATTTCGTGACGGGTGCGAGCCAGAATCGGAAAATCAAAGCACAAGCACTGGTGCTGAAGCGCAACGTTTTCAGGAAGGACTGGTCGAATTTTTCTTTGCGTCCTTGCCCGTCATGTTTTTCTTTCTGCCAAGAACTTCATACCTCTCTTCACCTTTACGGAGGCGAGAATTCATGTTGACAAAATCTCTGACGCGCAGCCTGGCCGCTTTAGTTCTCTCCGTATATTTTGCGACAGAAAGACCTGCCTTGAGTCAAACCGCACCTGCCGTGACCGGCACCATTTCGGGTGCCGTGCGCGACAGGGAAGCGAAAGAGGGGTTGCCCGGCGTGCACGTGATCATCGACGGCACGACGCTCGGTGCAGCGACGGATTTGGAAGGCAAGTTCATGATCAAAGCCGTGCCACCCGGTACTTATCGTGTGCGCGCCTCGAGCATCGGTTATCTACCCGAGGTCAAAACCGGCGTGGTGGTGAATGCCAATCAGAATACCGCGCTGGATTTTGTTCTGAGCCAAACCAGCGTGGAAGTACCGGAAGTGATCGTGACCGCGAGCAAGCGGCCGCAATCATTCATGGAAACGCCGGCCAGCGTGAGCGTGGTGAGCGCACGCCAGATTGACCAGCAGAATTTTGCCACGCTCGACCGCATGCTGGAATTTACGCCGGGGGTGAACATCATGGGCGGGCAGATCAACATCCGCGGTTCCTCGGGCTACAGCCGCGGTGCAGGCTCGCGCGTACAATTCTTGGTGGACGGTGTGCCGATGCTCCCCGGCGACAGCGGGGACATCAAATGGGACGCGCTGCCGCCGAATGAAATCGAGCGCGTCGAGATCGTGAAAGGAGCGTCTTCCTCGCTGTACGGCAGCAACGCACTCGGCGGCGTGGTCAATGTCATCACGAAAGATCCGACCGATAAGCCCTTAACCGCGTTTCGCGCTACGGCCGGCCTGTATGATGATCCCTACTTTTCTGAATACACTTGGACGGACCGGACGCTGAACTTCAACAAACAAGATTTAACGCATTCACGCACGTTGGGTAATCTCAAAATCAGAGCCTCGCTCGGCCGCAGTGAATCCACAGGCTTCGGTGAGAACCGGCATTATCATCGCTTTAGCACCTTCACCAAGGCGAAGTACAATTTCACCCCCACGACGTTTGCCACGTTGTACGGTAATTATGCGCGCGATCGCCACGGCGAGGTGATAACTTGGAAGAGCGCGAAAGATCCGTATCAAGTGGCGCCCGAAAGCACCGGTGACGTTACCACCAACTATAGATTGCAGCTCGGTGGCACACTGCGCGCCGTATTGGGAAAACGTGCCACTTTGAAGCTGCGTGACTCTTTTTACGGCAACGGATTTGACAACGAGCTGGCGGACCCCGAAGAGAATCCGTTTTGTGGCACCAATAGCGATGTCATCCACGTGCGCGCGAATAAGAACGATTTCGAAGCCCAGTTTGACTTCGAATGGAATGCACAGCACGCCTCCACCGCGGGCGTGGCCGGAGCGCTGGATTTCATTGACGCCACGCTCTACGGCGATCACGAAGGCCGTGATTTTGCCGGTTACGTGCAGCACGAATGGAAGCCCGTTCCCGTCTTCACGGCCACCGGCAGCCTGCGTTTTGATCACCGCTGGGTGGATACCGGCGTGAAGGAATATCATCTCAATCCACGCTTGGGACTGGTCTATCAACTCTCAACGCGAGCCTCACTGCGGGCTTCGGCCGGCCGCGGCTTCCGCGCGCCCTCGATGGCCGAGATGTTCACGTGCACGCGCGCCGGCGGCTTCACCGTCATTCCCAATCAGGAACTGAGCTCGGAGATTGCGTGGTCGTATGAAGTCGGCGGCCAATTCATCTTGAATCCATTCTTGCTCAACACCGCCTTGTTCTGGAACGATTACGATGATTTCATCGAAGGCACCTTCGTCATCAAGCAAAGCAAGTCAGTGATTCAGTTTCAAAACCTCAGCCGCGCGCGCATTCGCGGCGCTGAAGTCGAGCTCAACGGCGGGTTGTGGAAGAAGCGCTTGAATTTCGGCGTGGGCTACACCTATCTTGATCCGCGCGAATTGGAGCAGCGCAATCCCGACGGTAGTGTGACGGCCGTCGACCGGCCGCTGGCATATCGGCCCAAGCATTTAATCACAGGCAACTTGAGCTTGGCGCTTGGCCGCTACTCGCTGGGTTTTGATTCCCGTTATGTCAGCCGTATCGAGCGTGTGCAGGTCTATCCCGACGATCCCCGCGTCTCGCAAAAAATAACCAATTTTCGCCTGGGCGTGACCTTTCAGCCGGTAGAATTGACTTTGAATATGTACAACCTTTTCCGCTACAGCTACACACAGGTGGAGCGTAATATGGAGGAGATGCGCAGCGTCTCGATGACGATGGCTGTTGCATTGCAATAGGATTTTGAGTATTTTGGCAATGATTGAGCACGTTACACGTTCAACTTTACACGGGTAAAGTTGAACGTGTAACGTGTAAAATGAAAGCGCCGTAGTTGTCCTAAAAGTATCCATAACCGGGGTGATGATCATGAGCGTCGATCTTGCCACCACGCCACGCCGCATTCTTACTTACCAAGATTATCTCCAATTGCCGGAGGACACCAAGCGTTATGAAATTATCGAGGGGGAACTATACATGTCGCCTGCACCCAATGTCCGCCATCAAATTATTATTACCAATTTATTGGGAATGATCTGGTCGTTTTTGCAAGACCATCCCATCGGTAGAATTTTCCCGGCGCCAACTGATGTCCTCCTGTCAGACGTCGACATTTTGCAGCCGGATCTGGTCTTTCTTTCCAATGAAAAATTCGACCGCCTTACCCGCGCCAACATTCAAGGCGCGCCCGATCTGGTCGTCGAAGTCTTCTCACCGGGCACGGAAAAGCGCGACCGTACGCTCAAGCTCAAAAAGTATTCGGAATTCGGGGTAGGAGAGTATTGGATGGTTAGCGAAGAAAATGCAACGCTGGAAGTCTGGCGCAGGCAGGAGGACAAGCTGGTATTCCATTCGCTTCTGGAAGGCCAGCAGGCTTTGACGACTCCACTTATGCCGGGACTCGAGATCCTGCTGCAAAAGCTTTTCTAGGCCGCAATTACCAATTTCGGGTATGATCATGACTACCGCTATCGCAACCCAGAGGCACCGGGGTCTTTACACTTATCGCGAATACCTGACGCTGCCAGATGACGGCAAACGCTATGAAATTATTGAGGGGAAGCTCTATATGTCACCGGCGCCAGCAATTACACATCAAATCATCTTGAAACGTCTTTTGTATATAATTGAGAATTTTCTCATTCAGAATCCGCTTGGTGAACTCCTACCGGCACCGACAGATGTTATTCTTTCCGAGATCAATATTTTGCAGCCGGACCTTCTTTTTGTCGCAAAGGAAAACTACGAGATTCTCACGCACGAAAACGTTCAGGGTGCACCGGATCTGGTGGTTGAAATCCTGTCTCCGGGAACGGCCAAACGGGATCGAACGAGCAAGCTTGAAACATATTCCGAGTTCGGTGTTGTGGAATATTGGATCGTGGACGAAGAAAAGCAAACTGTAGAAGTATGGCAGCGGAAAGACCGAAGACTCGTGTGCGAAGCCATTCTCACCGTGAGTCAAACTTTGAAGACTGCCCTTCTGCCCGGTCTTGAAATACCACTCGCGCAAGTCTTTCCAACCCAATAATCACTTGCGTTTACTTTTCTCGCTGCAGAAACATCCAACGGTGGCCTTCGAGATCTTCTACGCGGTACCGTCGACCAGGCTCTCCGTCTTCCGGTTCCGATAAGATACTAGCGCCTGCTCTCTTCGCCCGTTCGTAATGCTTATCAATATCATCGACGTGGACCAGCACACCGTCAATGACCCAAGGAACCACAGACCACCTGCGGGCGCGCTCGCAATGCGCGCGATGTCGTTTCGGACTCTCGTAATCGGGAGTGGGGGTTGCCAGCATGATCACACCGTCACCTGCTTCCATCTCACCATGAGCGAGCCTGCCATCCGGACCGATCATGCGCTCGCGTTCACGGAAGGCGAATGCTCTGGACAACCAATCGAGGGCGGCAATGCCGTCTTCGTACGAAATCATCGGGATAACCGTTTGCATTTCTTTTGCCATAACGCTCTCCTTGATTACTGGGTGATATTGAACAAGAAAAATCGTAACGATTCAGGTGTTTTTTTAAAAAGGCAAAACGATTACGGGCAAAACCATTGAAATGCTTTAGACAATGATGATTTAATGGCAAAATGAGTTGAAGACATTTTGCTATTAAGCGTTTAAAGAATCAAACATAGAATAAAATTCGAACTTTTTTTCCAACGGATAGATTAAGACCAACGGATGGAAAGATTGAGTGTTCTATCCGTTGGACTTAATCTATCCGTTGGAGCCGCCCGCAGGGCTACGGATTTCAGCTTGTCTGAAAATTCGTAGTAGCTTTTACACCGACACGCTGTGAAAGAATTCCATCACAATACCGTGCCGGGTGGCACAATGGCAAGACTTACCTCATTCGGCATTACGACGATCACACTTTACAACAAGAAGATTTTGGCCCAGTCATTGTTCCCGCAGATTGTTATTTCGTATTGGGCGACAACCGCGACAACTCCGCAGACAGCAGAATATTCGGATTTGTACCGCGAAAGAACATCGTTGGTATTGCCGGAATGATCTATTGGTCGTGGGATTCTGGGGCGCCGTGGGGCAAAAAGCTGCGGTGGGATCGCTTGATGACGGCAATTGAATGACGAGCGTAACAAGAGCATTCGTTGGCAATTGATTCAAAACCCGCGTAACGGCTTGCACTGAAAGAAAGAGTTATGGCATGAGATTCTATGCCGATCTTCATCTGCACTCCCATTATTCCCGCGCTACCAGTCCCCAACTCAATTTGGAGTATTTGAGCAAGTGGGCGCAGCTCAAGGGTGTTACCGTGGTTGGCACCGGCGATTTTGTCCATCCCGGCTGGTTGGAGGAGTTGCGTCAAAAACTGGAGCCCGCCGAGCCCGGTCTGTTCAAACTCAAGGCGGAATTCACGCGCGCGTCGCAACCGGAGGTGCCGGCCTCCTGTGCCGCCGAAGTTCGCTTCATGCTCACCGCGGAAATTTCGAACATTTACAAGCGTCTCGACAAGGTTCGCAAGATTCACAACATCGTGTTTACGCCAAGCTTTGAAGCTGCGTTGAAATTGCAGGGGCGTTTGGAAGCCATCGGCAACATTCGCGCCGATGGCCGGCCGATTCTGGGCCTGGATTCGCGCGACCTACTGGAAATTGTTTTGGAAACCGACCCGCTTTCATTTCTCGTGCCAGCGCACATTTGGACGCCCTGGTTTGCAGTATTGGGCTCGAAGGGCGGTTTCGATGCGATCGACGACTGCTTCGCCGATTTGACCCCGCACATTTTCGCGGTCGAAACCGGCCTTTCCTCCGATCCGCCGATGAATTGGCGGTTGAAGCAGCTCGATCGTTTTGTGTTGATCTCGAATTCCGATGCCCATTCCCCGCAAAAGCTCGCCCGCGAAGCGAATCTGTTTGACACTGAGCTTTCCTATCTCGCGATGTATCGCGGCTGGAAAGAAATCGAGGACAACGCCTTTCTCGGCACTATCGAATTTTTTCCGGAAGAGGGCAAATATCACTTTGACGGCCATCGCGCCTGCCAAACAAGGATGCCTCCCCAGGAAACGATAAGATTGAACGGAAATTGCCCGATTTGCGGTAAACCCGTCACCGTCGGAGTGATGGCACGCGTGGAGCAACTGGCCGATCGCAAAGCAGGTGAGCATTCGCCGCGTTGGCGGCCATACACCAACTTGATTCCGCTGCCGGAAGTCATTGCCGAGGTGCTCGGACAGGGCGTGAACACCAAGAACGTGATTGAAAAACTCGAAGGGCTGCTCAAAAAACATGGCAACGAGCTGCATATTCTGCAGGATGCATCGCTGGAGGAGCTTGAGAAGTACCACGGCCCGATGTTGGCGGAAGGCCTGCGCCGCATGCGTTCTGGCGCAGTGAATATTGCCGCGGGATATGATGGCGAATATGGCACCATCAAATTGTTTACACCTGATGAAAGAAAGGAATGGCAGCGGCGTTTCGGCGCCGTAGAAATGGATTTTGAAAGCGACCGGACTGACGCCTCGCCGGTCGGATCAGAACCTGGGCGCGCAGTCAAAAACACAGCATCACGCAGCAGAAAAAACGTCCCGGCGAAAAACGAGTTTGATCTCCCTGCGCCTGAGATCGTGACTGTGAAGCACCTCCCTTACTTGCCTCCCACACCGGTACCCGTTGCAATTGGGGAGGCCGTGAAAGAGTACAGATCCGGCCCTGCAGCACCCATGCGGCTTAGTGCTTCGCAACGGCATGCGGTCGAGCATGCACCTTCGCATCTGCTGATTGTTGCCGGGCCCGGTACCGGCAAGACCCACACGATCGTGCATCGCATCGCGCATTTCGTGCAGCAAGGCGTTCCGGCAGACAGCATCATGGCCATCACCTTCACCAATAAAGCCGCGGAAGAAATGCAGAGCCGCTTGCAGGAAGAGTTTGGCTCGACGGCCAGCCGCATCACTGCTGGAACTTTTCACTCCTATTGCCTATCTTTGCTGCGGCCGCGGCAAGAGCTCTCCGATTATGAAATCGCCGGTGAAGATCGTCAAAAGGAGCTTGCGAAGGAAACCTGGCCGCACGCTTCCACCGCTGAACGCCAAACCTGGTTGGAAGAGATTTCTTTGCTGAAAGCCACGATGGCGACTCCCCAAGACGCAAAAGCCAGGCAGCGAATGGAACACTATCAAACGGCTTTGCGACGCGCCCGGCTATGGGATTATGATGATCTTTTATTGAGCGCCATCGATTTGATCGAGGGCGATGCCGAGGTTCGTCGCGACGTGCATCAGCGCTATCAATTGATCTTTGTTGATGAATATCAGGATCTCAATCCTGCTCAGCATCGTTTACTCAAGCTGCTGGTGCATCGCCACGCCCGCTTAACGGCTATTGGTGATCCCAACCAGGCCATCTACGGCTTTCGCGGCTCCGAAGCCGGCTTTTTCACGCGCTTTGGCGAGGATTTTGCAGGCGCAGTTGAGATGCGGCTCGCAGAAAACTATCGATCCGGCGCAAATATTCTCTCGGCTTCGGGTCAAGTAATCGAAAGCAATGACGAGCGTTTTGCCTTGCCGCTTGCGGCGACTTTGTTGTCCCCCGGCCGCGTTACGATTTATGCTGCACCGACTGACAAGGCCGAAGCGGAATACGTGGTGCATCAAGTAGAGAGGCTGGTTGGCGGCACCAGCATGTTCTCGAAGGACTCCGGCCGCATCAACAATGAGCATGAGGGCGAGCGCAGCTTCGGCGATTTCGCGATCTTGTATCGGCTGAACACCTTGCGACGGCCCCTCGAAGAAGCGTTGCAGCGTTCCGGCATGCCCTATCAGATTTCAGGCGACACGCCTTTGTCACAACGCCGTGGCGTACCAGCGCTGGTTGCCGTGCTGCGTGTGATTGCCGGCCTGCCGGCACAACCAAAACATCTGGCCGAATGCCTCATGCTCCTGACGCCGGAATTCGGCGAAACTTCAGCAGAGAAGGCAGCAGAGTACTTTCGTAATGCCGGCACAATCGACTTGGCGGCGATTTTATTGCTGCCGCAGGCTCTCTCGTTTCGGGCGGTGCAAGCGCAAAATCTTAAAAATGCTCTTCTAGGACTGCGGAAGATGGCAGAAAGCTGTCATGCTTACGGTCTGGCCAAGGCGCTGGAAGAATTTTTGGCACAGCCGATCACGAAAGCGCTCTTTGCTCGGGACCAAATTCTGAAAGAGAATTGGCACCGCGTGTATCGCTTGAGCTTGCGGCAGCAATCCATTCGCAGTTTTTGTGATGCCCTGGCCCTGCAGAATGAAATGGACCATTTCGAGAAGCATGCTGAAAAAATTGCATTGATGACATTGCACGCCTCCAAGGGCTTGGAATTTCCCGTCGTTTTTATCGTCGGATGTGAAGAAAGCCTTACGCCAATGGATCTTGAGAATTTAGTTGGCGACCCGGCAGAAGAACGGCGGTTGTTCTACGTCGGCATGACGCGCGCCAAAGAGCAGCTCTATCTTTTGCGTGCCCACAAACGTCGCCTTTTCGGCAAGACATTACAAAACTCGCCTTCGCGTTTTCTTGCTGATATTGAAGAACAACTC
>JBOHQX010000019.1:0-5773 GCA_050732395.1 bacterium | reverse complement strand
AGCGCGGCGTAGCCGCAACAAAAAAAACTCACGCAGAGCCTCGCAAAGATTCGCAAAGACTTCCGGCTGGCAAAGTCGCAACCAAAAACTTTGCTAAAAATGCAAAGTTTTACAAGTTTGTATTACAGAAACACTCGGAAAGAAAAGAGCAATAACTCCTTTTTTGCGTTTGACAATTCAGTGTGTTTCAGTGTGATTCTGTGGCTACGCTTTTCTTTTGGTTGCGGCTACGCTGCGCTGTGCAACTCTGTGCCTTTGTGTTGAAAGGGATTTTCATCAAGATCTCTTGCGGCTCCATGCAGTCGCTGGCGATTCGATGCGCCACATCATCGCCGCCGATAGACACCCCAGCGCGAAGGTCATACCCCACAGCCACGACGAGCCGAATCGTTCGAAGATCAGTGTGCCCATCCAGGGCGCCAGGATGAATCCCAGACTGAAAGTCATTTGATAAATGCCCATGTACATGCCGCGGCGCTCGGTTGGTGCGATATCGGAAACATAAGCGGCGGCAGTGGGAAAAAGGATCATCTCACCGAAAGTCCATACGGCGACGGTGAAAGCAGCGCTGGGCATGCCGGTGGCAAACATCAAAGCGCCGAAGCCGGCGCCCCATAGCACGCAAGCCAGCCCCATCGCGTGCCGGTGCGGCCAGTGCGCCATGCTGGTATTCAGCGGCACTTCCATTAAAATAATCATGACCGTGTTAATCGCAAACAAAATTCCATAGTCCGATTCCGGCAATTGCAGCTCGCGCACGATGAACAACGGCAACGTGCTGTTGTGCTGAAAGAAGACGACGATGACCGGCAGCAATGCCGCCAAAAAATAAAGAAAGCGCCGGTCTGCAAATACGCTGGTCGAGCGCACCGCTGCTGCCCCACCCGGCGTCGCGGGCACCGGGTTCGAGGTCTTCGCAATTACCGCGCGCAATGAAAAGAGCGCCAATACTGCTCCGGCAATGACGGAAGTCGCACCGTCGATGAAGAATAAAGCCGTGAATGAAATCGAGGCAATAAAACCTCCGGCCGCCGGCCCGATGCTCATGCCGAGATTGATGGCGAGACGGCTCAGCGCGAAAGCGGCTTTGCGACGTTCCGGCTGCACCCAATCGGAAATCACGGACATGCTGGCGGGCCGGAAAGCCTCATTCAACATCGCCCAAAAGAATGCGATGCACAAAATCGCGGGATAGTCGTGCACAAGCGGGAAGAAGAAAAGCACGGCGCCGGAGAGCAGCAGCGAAAGCCGCATGACGCGCAACGGGCCGAGGCGATCGCTGAACCGGCCTGCCAGCGGCGAGGTGACGAGAGATCCAATACCGTAGATCGAAAGGACGAGCCCGGCCTTGCTTTCCGGAAAATGCAAATGCTCGGTCAGATACAGCACTAAAAATGGAAGGACCATGGTGCCGGCGCGATTGATCAACGTCGCTGCAGCCAAAACCCACATCTCGCGGGGAAGTGCGCGCAAATCGCGCCAGGGGTTCATATGCGGCGTGGTTTTCTCCCTTCCAAGAAGTTTTCCAACGGATGGATGAAGTCCAACGGATAAAAAATCCGCTGGACTTCATCCATCCGTTGGAAAAAATATTTGGTTGCGGTCCTATCACGTTGGAGTTTTAGTTATGATCCTGCTATCCATTCTGTGCAATCATCCCAAACGCACGCACCGGAAACGTGCCGAAGTGTTTCACCTTCACCGGCACGGCAAAGAATCTGAAACCCGAATCTGGAAGCTGCGCAAGGCCGCGCAGATGCTCGACGATGGGGATATTGGCGCCAAGTAAAATCGAGTGGACGGGCCGGCGGCCATCGGTGACGTCGTCAATGTTGAACGAATCGATGCCCACCATGGCCGCGCCCTCCTCGGCCAGATATTGGGCAGCGTCCTCCGTGAGAAACGGATGGTCTTCGAAATATTGATCGGTGCGCCAATGGCGATCCCAGCCGGTGTGCACCAAAACTGCTTTGCCCTTGATTTCGCGGCCGCCAAACGCCGTCCGGTTGAGCGCGCGGCCGGTGCTGCGCACAATGATGCCGTCCAGATCCGCCAGCGAGGCCAGGGGCAATTCGGACAAATCCTTGCCCTCGGCGTAGCGATGAAACGGACTATCGACGTAGGTGCCGGTATTGGCCACCATTTCAATCTTGCCGATTTGAAACTCAGTGCCTTCGGAATAACGGCTTCTCGATTCCTCGCGACTGAGGAAATCACAAATGAGTGGCGCCGGCAAGCCCTTGTAGGTGATCATGCCGTGTTCAACCGTGTGGCTGACATCAATGAGCCGGTGCCGGGCCCTTGCACCCAGGGTCTTGATCTTGCGCTTGTGATTTTCCGTGAGGAGCTCTTTTTTGATAATCCTCACTTCCTTCACCATCAATAACCGCAGGTCCGTAACGATATACTCGGCCAAGGCGGCGTCTGTAATGTCGTCACCCACGAGGTCGAGGCGGAAATCTTGTCCCTGGATGCCGCCGCCGTTGGAGAAGTCGATCTCGAAGTCGAATTTCACTCTTTTTTCCGGATTTGGATTTTCGTTCATGAATGCGCTCCAACGTTATTCCAATAAGAATCCGTTATTGTTTTGTTATGCGATTAGCCATTCAAATTTTGAATAAAACTGAAAGTTTCTTATCCAACGGATGAGAAGCGACCAACGGATTCAGAACAATATCCGTTGGTCGCTTTTCAATCCGTTGGACAATTCTTCAATTTTGTGAGTCTCCAAAACTGATCGATACTTCCACGCTCTTTTCGAAATTCTTGTAGCTCGAATACGTCGGTTTGATCGTCAAGCGCACGAGATAGCCGCCGGCCTTGACCGGCGTGAGCTGCCGAGTCGGGCTCAATCCACCGCCCTGCGCGCCGGCAATCGGCACAATCCTCCAATCGCCATCGACCACTTCCCGCTGCGTGCCCGCGAAACGCAAGGTTTGTCGGCAGGGCGTTGCCAACAGATTCTTGCGGCCATCAAAAATCTCAATCTGAATGTAACTCGCCTCGGTCAAAAAGTAGTCGAGCTGCAGGAGCGAAGGCACGGCGGCACGGCCGGCTTTGAAATCGAAAACATCCGTGCCTACCCAATAGTATTGCACCGACGCGCGCTCGGCGACGATCACTTGACCGAAGCGTTTATAGATGGCAATGCCCCGCGGCTCGTAGAATTCCTTCTCGCCCTTGCCCTTCCGGCCAAAAGCGGCCAGATAGTTGAGCTGGCGATCGAGTTTGTGAATGCAGTGTTGCGCGCGATCGGTCACGTAAACGTTGTCGTAATAGTCGAGCGCGAGATAGCCCAACTCCATCTCATCCCGGCCCAGACCTTTCGTCTGCCAGGAGTGCATGGCTTTTCCTTCAACCGAGAATTTTTGGATTCTTTGGCGGGCTTGATCAACAACGACCACGCTGTTTTCGTGAAAATAGGACCAGGGCTCGGCCGCAGCGGAAACTGCAACGGCGGTTGGCCGCTGCACGGCTTCGCTATCCACCAGCACGCGCACGAATTGATCGTCACGAAAAATCACAATGCGATTGTTGCCGGTGTCGGCAACGTAAACGGTGCGATCCTCATCGACTGCAACGCCATGCGGCGCATTCAGGCCGGTGAGCGCGCACACGAATTGTAATTCCCGGCCGGAGTTGTACAGATGCACCACGCGATGGTTGCCGGTATCGGCGACGTAAACGTCTCCGCCGTGATGGGCGGCAATTCCATGCGGCTGCCGCAATCGTTTCTCGCCGCGTGCGTTGATGCCGTAAAACGAAAGCGCAGACATCGAGGTGTTGTAAATAATCATATCGTAAGCGCCGTTCACGCCGTAAACCGTCAGCTCGTCGTCGTCCTCCGGGCGCTTGGCGTCTTCCCAGCTATCGAGGCGTACGGCTGCCACGCCTTGCGGATCGCGCACCTCCACCTGATTTTTCGTGTAAAGTTTCAGATGCGTAGCCGTGGCTTTTTGCACCCAAACGTGGAGAAAAGGCGGGAAGACCAAAGTGGTGGGGTCGTATTTATTTTCCCGAGCGAATACGACAAGAAGCAGCGCAAAGATTGATACAACAATCCAAGACATACGAATTCAGATTCCAAATCCTGCAATTTCGGATTGCCATGCACGTGGGCAAATCTGCTCGTGGAAATCTTCCAACTTTTCTTCAACAATGGCAAGAAGCGCAAATGCACGAGCCACGATTCCTGCCGCCAACCTATCATAAATTTCCGATAAAGTCAATCAGTAACAGGTTCGGCAACAGTGGCCGAAGCCCTTCGGTTGGTGGGAGTGCGCGAAAGACACGTTCGTATTCTGCGATTCCGAACGTGTAAGTATGCGAGCAGCCCTTGATCGTAACTTTCATTAAAACATTGTGGATTGCTGGCACATGATTTGAACAATCTTGCTACTGCCAAATGCGAGGGGGAAGTGGTACGTTGCAGGCTTCGCGCCTGACGCGGTTTCTTTTCACCTATTTTTTTGGAGGTTTTATTATGAGAAGGCGGCTCTTAGGAAGAGGGTTGGCATTGTTTACGCTCATGATTCTCGTGGTCATCAATGGTTGCAACAATTCCCCTACGGGATCCAGTGGCGGCCAGGTTTCGCTGACGGTAAGAAATTTCTCTAACCCGACGGCGACGATCCTGGCCAAGATCACAGCGCCCATGGCCGTCGATTCCATTCAAATCACCCGCGCGCGTCTGCTGGTGAGCAGCATCGATTTCGAAGGAGGAGACGACCAGTCTGACGGCGATGACATGGAATTTATGACGGCGCCGGCCGTAATCGAGCTCAGTATGACGGATACCGTGCAATCCATAGCAATTGCCAACATCCCGAATGGCTCCTATTCGGAGATTGAAATCGAGATCAGTACGGTCTCGGATTCCGATCTCGCGGCGCTGTCTCCGGCGGATCTTGCCCCCTTCGCCGATTTCATCGCCGGAACGCGCTACAGTGTTATCATTTCAGGCATGGTGTATCAGAACGGCATGGGCCCGCAGCCTTTTGTGTTCAACAGTGCGATCTATGCCGAACAGGAATACGAGCTCAATCCCCCGCTGGTCGTGTCCCCCGCCAGCCCAACGGCGAATGTCACTCTGGCCGTCTACTCGGCCAACTGGTTCGTTGGTCCAAACGGAGTATTGTTAGATCCCACCGATCCCGCGAACAGAACCACGATCGAAAGAAACCTCAAACAGTCGATTGCCATGTATGAAGACGATGATCGCGATGGAGATGACGACGATGGGGACGATGACGATGGGAATGATGATGACGGCGATGGTGATTGATATGCAGTGGTATCGTGCATGCTTACGGCAGCCGTTGCGCGCCAAAGGCATGGTGTGAATTCTAAGCCGTGAAACCATCTGCAGCTCTCCTATCCGCGTAAACGTAAAAGGGCCTCGCCTCCTTCAGGAGACGAGGCCCAACTTGCTTCCGGGAGCCGCCGCAGCGAGCTGCTAGCAAACGCCACCGGAGGCTCCCATGGATTTATTTAAAATGGGATCACCTCCTTTCAACAGGGCACCGCAGAAACGCGCAAGAAACCTCCCTGACAAATTTCCCGCGCAGCGTGGATTGCAGCCGGAACCTACCACAAAATCCCGAAAAAGTCAATAAGTGTTTGCGCTGCGGCATGCTCAGGCTTCAGTTCTCAGCTTGACTAAAAGTAACTATTCTGCTCTTGACCCCCGTCGGGGTTGGTTCGGCAAGCAACACCACCGTGTCATCCCGTAGGGATCTTGTTAAGTTTCTGGCACAGTGCTTGTGCTGAAAAA
>JBOHQX010000018.1:0-3163 GCA_050732395.1 bacterium | reverse complement strand
TTTTGCCGCCGTCCTCCGAAGCCTCCCAATTCCAATCGAGCCGGTCTTTGGCAATATTGTGCCACACCATGCGCTGGATGATTTCTTTGCCTTCTTTCGTTCTGGCTTGGCGCGAAAGGATCATTTTGCCGTCTTTCATTTCGCCGACGAAATCCAAATAACTGCTTTGATTATCCACCCAGGTTTGCTGCCATTTCCCCAGGCGCTGATTGTAAACCGAAACGCTCATGCCGCGCAGCGAGTTTGGCGCCAGATCGACAAAATTTTCCTGAATCACAGCGCTGTCGAGAATGGCGGAAATGGTGTTCGCGCCGCGGCCGGTTTGGCCGACGGGCAAGCCGCTTTGCTCGCCCGGCCAGGTCAAATCCCATTCGCCTAGCCAGAAATCAAACTGGCGTTTTGCCGGCATAGACGCCGCATCGTCGTCCGGCATTAAATAAAAGCCCGTGAACACGGCAGCCGTTGCTAAAGCGCTCAAAGCGAGCACGATGGTCAGCGTGATGAGTTTGATGGATTTTGACATCGTTTCACCTGGATGTGAGTTTATTTTGTCAGAATCAACTTTTTTGTTTGTACAAACGCATCCGTCTCAATTTTGTAAAGATAAATGCCGGAAGGAAGAATTTGGCCTTTCGCATCTTTGCCATCCCAAGCGGCGGTGTGCGATCCGGCTTCTTGCGTGCGGTTCACGAGCGTGACGAGTCTTTGGCCAAGCACGTTATATACACTCAAAATGACGTGCGTGTTCTTGGGAAGCGTGTAGATGATCGTCGTTGCAGAATTAAAGGCAGACACTCGCAACGGATTCGGGTAGCTTTGACTCAAAGCAAAATCGGCAGGAAGCGCCGAGCCGTTTTCTTTAACGCCTGTCGTGATGCCCCTGCCCTCAGTGACGGTGATGAAACGATTGACAGGAATATTACGCGCCGCATCTACATTGCCGGAAGGCCATTCGACTTTCAGCGAATCGATCAACGTCGCGCTGCCGAAACCGAAGTGCGCATTCAGCATGCTATGGCCGTTGAACGTGTTCTGGCTGGAAATTTCCCGAAGCTGCCAAACGGCCCTGCCGTTGATCGTGGCTTTCGCGCGCACTTTGGCGCCGATGGCAGAACGGTTCGACGTCGTGCCAAGGCAAAGAATATTGATCCAACTATTGCCGTTGGTGAGATCGTTGCGAAACAAAGCCTTGGTCGCGCCGGCGCCGGTTACATAAAGATCCAAATCGCCGTCGTTGTCATAATCGCCCGCTGTCGCGGATGAGTGCAAATCGGTTCCTGCCACGAAGTCGCCCGTGCCGGTGCTGGTGAAAGTGCCGTCGCCGTTATTCCGGTAATAGCGTCTTGGCCAACCTTGTTCCTGCGTGACTAACACATCCAAGTCGGCATCGTTGTCGAAATCGCCCCAAACCGAGGCCAGCGAAGCATCGACAGTGGTAACGATGCTGCCCACTTGCGCGCCGGTCATGCGCGTGAATACGCCGTTGTCATTGCGATAAAGATTATTCGCCAGCCCATTCGTCGTTTGCGAAGCGCCGTAATTGGTGAGAAACGCGTCGAGGTCGCCGTCATTGTCGTAATCGATCCAGTTCCACACTTGGCCGTCGACGCGATCGGTGGCGATGGGCGCGGTGGTAATACGTTCGAAATTTGCGGCGCCGGTTTCTTTCAACCGATTGCGGTAAAGAAAATCCGGCGCAAACATGCCGGTCGCCGGACCGCTGCCGATGAACAAATCCATATCGCCGTCATTGTCGTAATCCGACCACGTCGCCACCGTATAAGGCGCCAGCGCCGTGACAAACTCGCCTGTCGTCACGCGCGTGAAGGTGTAATTGGGCGGCCCATCATTATGAAACAAATGATTGGGAATCGCCGGCAGATCTTGTCCGACAAAACCGGCAGGGTGCGTAATGAACAAATCGACATTGCCATCATTATCGTAATCTGCCCAAGCACAAGCCCAGCCGCGCGTCGCCACACTGTCGCCAATATCACCTGTTGTGATGGGGGTGAATGTTTCGTTGCCGTTATTGCGATAAAGCTGCGAGGTGCGGCCGGAGTAAAAGCAATCGATATCGCCGTCGTTGTCGTAATCCGCCCAGCTATTGCCGCTGCCGATGGTTTGCACCTGATTGGCGCTGATTACTGTATTCATTTTGGTAAAGGCGCCGTTGCCATCGTTGCGATATAAAAAGCGGCGGTTGGCAAACAAATCCAACCTGCCGTCATTGTTGAAGTCGATCCAGCTCGCGCCAACATAGCCGCTTGTACGAGCTTGTTCGTCTATCGTAATGGGATTGAGTGGATCGGTGATTTTGACGAAAGTTTGGCCGTGCAGGGTTGCGCTGCAAATCAGAATGAACGCCAGCAGCGCTTTCGGCATAACGCGCACCGGCCGGATCGCGCCGAAACAATGCAACATATTCCGCCTCCGTGGTGATGTAAAGAGAATGATTGAATTGGCTTCTTCCGATGATAAGAAGAATTCAACATTATCTCAATCACCTGATCAGGTGGTTTTGGCATCACACGGATCAAAAACGCACGCGGAGTTTTTAAAAAGAAAGAAATTCGTAAGAGGTAGGAAGACTGCGCAAAAATTAAATCAAATGCTTCTCAAACGCCTTGGCAATGGCTTCGGCCTGCGTGTGGACGTGCAGCAGCTCGTAGATTTTTTTGATGTGGCACTTCACGGTGTTTTCACTGATAAACAGCTCTTCGCCGATGGTGCGATAGCTTTTGCCTTCGCGCAGCTTTTGCAAAACATCTTTTTGCCGGCCCGTTAGTTGCGGACCATCGTTGACATTTTGAAACGAGCCGACGACCAGCCGCGCAATCTTGGTGCTCATCGGCGCGCCGCCGGCCACCACTTCTTTGATGCTCGCCAGCAATTCTTCCGGCGAGGTGTGTTTCAACAAATACCCGCAGGCCCCGGCCCGCAGCGAGTCGAAAATCAAAGCGTTGTCCTCATAAATCGTCAGCATGATGATGTCAACGTCCTGGAGCTTCGCCTTGATTTTGCGCACGCCGTCGATACCGGACATTTTGCCGGGGCGAAATTTGATGTCCATCAAAATCACGTCCGGCAAATCATCTTCGAGCCGCGCCAGCGCGGATTCGCAGTCCGGATAGCTGCCGGCGCAAGCGAAGCCCGGCGCGCT
>JBOHQX010000017.1:0-19646 GCA_050732395.1 bacterium | reverse complement strand
TGATGACGAGAAAGAAATTGCTCCATGGCACTCTCCTCCTTATGGGTTATGAGCACAATCCAATATGGCAGGGGAGAGCCGGGAGATTCAAGTAATTTTTATGGCACGATCAACAACTGTATCAGTCTTTGCGAGTCTTTGCGAAGCTCTGCGTGAGTCTTTTCTTTTTGGTTGCGGCTACGCCGCGCTGTGTCTCTGTGTTGAAAAGCTTTTACATTTTTATGCTGTCCGAAGGGCTTTTGGGGGTTGCGGCTCGTCGTCGTTGTGCATACCTTTGTTTGAACACTCATGCGAACAGCCCTCGTTTTAGAAGCTGCCCTACTGCTAATTTTAAGCGCGCCTTACTCAACCTCGGCCCAATCGAGCTTGCGCTTCGAGCGACTCTCTTTGGAACAAGGCGCGGCGTTTGATTTGGCGTACTGCATACTGCAAGATCGCACCGGTTTCATGTGGTTCGGCACCATGTACGGCCTGGTAAAATACGACGGCCGCCGCCACACCGTCTACAAGCACGATCCTGCGGACACAAATTCGATTTCGTTCAACGATATCATAGCCCTATATGAAGACAGAATCGGGCATTTGTGGCTCGGCACTTGGGGTGGCGGCTTGAATCGTTTCGATCCGGCGACGGAAAAATTCACGCGTTTCGTGCATGATCCGGTTGACACCAACAGCGTACGCGACAACATTGTATGGGCAATTTGCGAAGATCGCGCCGGCAATATGTGGGTAGGAACACAATCCGGATTGGACAAGCTCGATTTCGAGGCTGAAATCGTTTCTTCGGCAACGCCGGCCGCGAAGTTTTTGCATTACCGCTTACCACCGGAAAACACGCGCCGTGCTGGCGCCTACGCCATCCGTGCGCTGCTGGTGGACGACGATAACCGCATCTGGATCGGCACGGCCGCCGGCGGGCTGTTTTGCCTGACGGTCAAGAATGGCCGGGAGCATCTGCAACACTATCGCAACGATGAGATGGATCCGGCTAGCTTGAGTGCTCATGAAATCACCGCTCTGCATCGAGATCAAAAGGCCAACTTATGGATTGGCACGGCGAACGGCCTGAACAAGTTGATCGCGCTACCTGGAACAGATGCCGTGGTCGTGTTTCAACGGTTCAAACATGCTGCCAACAACCCTTTCAGCTTGAGCCACAACCACATCAGTGCGCTTGCAGAAGATGCGCGCAACGATGGAACCCTGTGGATCGGCACGGTGCGCGGGCTGAATCGCTTCGACCACGAAACCCAGACTTTTGCGAGATTCAAGCATGAACCCGTCGGCCCGTATTCCTCGCGATCCAATTCAGTTGCCGCGTTGTGCGTGGATCGTTCCCGTGTGCTATGGGTGGCCGATTATTATGGAGGGGTGCACAAGGCCGATCTCCGTGGCGCGGCTTTTTCGCACGATCGCCATGGTCCCGGGAATGAAGCTGGCCTGAGCGCCGGTGCGGTACGTGCCTTCTATCAAGATCGCAGCGGTACAACGTGGATCGGCACGTTTGGCGGTGGTCTGAATGTCGTAAGCGCATCCGATCAGGACGACAGCCATGTTGGTGCCCGGTCCGGCTTCGTATCCAGCAGGCAGTACGCGCATTACCGGGCCGATGACCAAAGTCCGAGAGGTTTGCGTTCGAATCTGATCACGGCGCTTGCCGGCGAGGCCTCCGGACATATTTGGGTGGGAACGCACGGAGGTGGCCTGACGCAGATTGATGCCGAGCGTCGAATGGCCACATATCAGCATCATCCGGCTGACAACACCAGTTTGAGCAGCAACAATGTCCTTTGCCTTCTCCTGGATCGCGCCGGTGATTTGTGGATTGGAACGGACAATGGCTTGAACCAATTCAACCGCGCGCGGCAGCACTTCGCACGTTATTCACATGCCCCTGATCAGCCGCAAAGCTTGAGCGACCATGTCGTGCATACGATCTTTGAGGACCGCCAAGGCGATTTGTGGCTTGGAACCTATCGCGGCCTGAATCGGTTCGATCGCCAAACCCTGACTTTCCACCATTATCGGCACCGGTTGCGCGATCCGCACAGTCTGAGCAACGATTATGTCTACGCGATCCATGAAGATCGGGCCGGGGATTTGTGGGTGGGTACGAGCGACGGCCTCAACCGTTTCGATCGCGCCACTGGTTCCTTCCGCAGCTACAAGGAAAAGGAGGGATTGCCGAATGGCGTGATTTGCGGCATCCAGGAAGATGATCGCGGGCGGTTGTGGATGAGCACGTACAAAGGCCTGTGCTGTTTCGATCCCCAAAGCGGTGTTTGTAAAAATTATGATACCGTCGACGGGTTGCAAAGCAACATGTTCTGCCCGGGTGCAAGCTATAGGAACCAAGAAGGCGTAATGTATTTCGGCGGCGCCAACGGTTATAATTATTTTCAACCGCAAGCGATTCACCCCTACGATTTTGTGCCGCCGGTCGTCTTGACGGCGGTCAAAGTCTTTGCCAAAACCATCGCGCCGGTGCCACGCGCCTCCGCGCCATTGATCCTACCCCATGATCAAAACTTCTTCACTTTTGAGTTCGCCGCACTGAGTTTCGCGCAGCCGGAAAACAATTTGTATGCTTACCGGCTCGAGGGAGTCGATCACGACTGGATCCACGCGGGCACGAGAAATCTCGCCAGCTACGCCGGTGTGCAGCCCGGGCGCTACCTCTTCCGCTTCAAAGGCGCCAGTCACGACGGTGCGTGGAATGAGAAAGAGACAACACTGGCGCTTGTGATTACACCCCCATTCTGGAGAACGTGGTGGTTTTACACCTTGGAAGCAGGCGCCCTGGCCTTGATGTTGCTGGCTTGGCATCGGAAACGGCTAGCGCGCGAGCGTGCTCGTGTTGTCGAGATCGAGCGAATCAAGAGCACTGAGAGAATCCGGAGCATTCAAGAGGTGGAACAGGCGCGGCGGGAGGAACGTGAACGGGTGCGCAAAAAAATCGCGGCGGATTTTCACGACGAATCCGGCCACAAGCTGACGAAAATTTCCCTGTTGTGCGGCGTGTTACAAAGCAACCTGCGCGCCGGGGCGCTCGAGATTGACGGCTATCTCGAACGCATCATGAAAGCCGCGGCCAGCCTGCACCGGGACATCAGTGATTTCATCTGGTCGCTCGATCCCGCACAAAACACCTTGCACGACGCCGCGCTCATATTGAAAGAATTCGGCGACAAGCTGTTCGAGCATACAGGCATGCGATTTGACATGCCGGGCCTTTCGCCGGAGCTGGAACACGCGCTCCTGCCGATGGAAATCAGGCAAAACTTCACCTGCATTTTCAAAGAAGGCATGAACAACGTCTTAAAACACAACCGTACCGCTTGCAAATACGTGACGTTCATGATCGCACGCGACAACGGCCACTTCACCGCGAGACTCACGGACGACGGCCAGGGGTTTGATCCTGAAAACTGTGTCTGCGGCCACGGCTTGCGCAACATGCGGGAGAGGGCGGCCGCCGTCGGCGGCAAACTCGAAATCCTTTCGACGCCGGGAAAAGGCACGACGATTCAGTTCACCGGTTTTTTAGACGCAGGTGCCAAATGATTCGCATAGCCATCGTCGAAGACGAAGACGAGATTCGAGAGAGCCTGGCCATTATCATCGACGGCGCGGCCGGATTCAAATGCACCGGCGGTTACAGCGATTGTGAAACCGCTCTGCCCGCGCTCGCGGAGGCTTTGCCCGACGTGGTTTTGATGGACATCAAATTCCGGCCGGGGAAAATGTCCGGCATCGAAGGAGTGCGCCGGATCAAGGCGCAGACGCCGGAGGTGGATATCATCATGCTCACGATTCACGCCAACACTGAATTGATCTTCGAATCCCTGCGTGCCGGCGCAAGCGGTTATCTGCTCAAACACATGTCGCCGGCGGAGTTATTGGGGAGCATTCAGGATGTAGTCGCCGGCGGCGCACCCATGAGTCCGAAAATCGCGCGGCTGGTGGTCGGCTCCTTCCAAGATCGTCTCGATGCTCCACCGCTCACGTCACGGCAAAAAGAGATTCTGCGCAGGCTGCGCGAGGGCAAGAGCTACCGTGTGATTGGCGAGGAATTGTTCATCAGTGAGAACACGGTCAAATGCCACATTAAAAAGATCTACGAGCTATTGCATGTGCACACGCAGGCGGAAGCTGTTGCCAAGGCATTTGAAAAGCGTCTGATCTGAATTTGATCTTGTGACAGTTGCCCTTGTCTGGCAACACCGTTCGATCAAATTTGGCAGTATAGGCATGACGTGCTCATCTTCAAAGCGAAGAACTTTTCTTGATTTTTAACCACAGATGCCGTATGCTTTCAATATGCCAGATTCCACATTCGACATCACTCCATACGTACAGGGCTGGAAAAAGCGCATGGCCGAAGCCCAAGAGCGAATGGTTGCAAGAAAAAAGCAAGCTCGTGCCGAGGCCCAGAAAATTGCGCAATTTCTTCGCGAACTATACGGCTGCAGCCGTGTGGTCGGCATTGGCTCCACGTTTAACGAGAAAAAATTTACCGAGCAGTCGGATATCGACTTGGTCGTTTGGGGTCTGTCCCCAGGAAAGTATTTCTCCATTTCTTCAGAAATCGGTGACCTGACCTCTTTTGAAGTCGATCTTATTCCGGCTGAGAATGCCAGACCACTCATCCTGCAGCTTGCCGACCAGGAAGGAGTAGAGTTATGAGGGCATTCGATCCGGTGACGCTCAGAAGAATCGCTACAGAAATCCAAGATGAGCGCAAAAAACTAGACGATTTGTTTTTGGAATGGGAAGGTCATCGTTTCAGAGATTGGACGGATACGATTCTATTGCGCGGCAAAGCTTCCATCTTTCATGATTTTTACTGTGGTGCAGAGAATATTTTTAGAAGAATTGCCCCCGAACTCAACGGCGGCTTGCCAGACGGGCCGGCATGGCACAAGAGATTGTTGCGGAATATGAGCTTGCAGATTCCCGAAGTCCGGCCCGCGGTTATTGCGAAGGAAACATTCACGCTCTTAGATGAATTCCTCGATTTTCGCCACAAGTTTCGCCACATGTATGGCTTTGATTTGGATTTTAGAAAGTTGGATAATCTTGAGCGAATCTATCCTGAAGCGCACAAAGAGTTTAGTGAGGACATTGATGAGTTCCTCGCGTTTCTCGAAGGGTTGATTAAAGCGATTGAGACGAAAAATCAAGCCTCAGCAATGGAATGAAAGCGTTTTCCACGTGGTTACCCTACCTCGCATATCGCCGTGTCACTCTCAATTAACGAGTGAACATTTCGGTGCCTCTTTCGTCTACATAACGAATCCTCATTGCTTCGTCATATGAGGTCGCTTATCCCATTTGGAGACAATCATGAAAAACTCGCCGATTTCTCGCCGGGTGTTTCTCGAGTTCTCTGCAGCACGCACCGCCGGACTTCTGTTGGCGCCCACAGCATCTTTCGCGCAAACCCAGGCTCAGAGCAAACCTCCTGCACTGAAGCCGGCGCTCGTCGAAGAATTTGTGCGCGCCGGCCACTTCAATCCGGATCGTGTCAAAGAAATGCTGACCCAAGAGCCCGGCCTTTTGAACGCCTGTTGGGATTGGGGCGGTGGCGATTTTGAAACCGCGCTCGGCGGAGCAGGGCACATGGGACGAAAAGACATCGCCGAGTTTCTTGTCGGCCAAGGCTGCCGCATGGATATTTTCGCAGCCACGATGTTGGGCAAGATGGAGATTGTCAAAGCCATGCTTACGGCATTCCCGAATTTGGCGCAATCCAAGGGTCCGCATGGGTTGACTCTGATGCATCACGCGAAAAAAGGCGGGGACGAGGATGCGCCCATGGTCAAATACCTCGAATCCCTGGGCGCGATTTAAAGCCGATCCGAAAGCCTCACCCTGTCACCTTGCAAGCATCTTGGTCGTTTCGGCGCTCACGCCCGCAACCGGCATTGTGGCCAAGTCAACCAAGATTGCAGAACAGTAAAACAAACTACAGCGGAGCAATCGCTGTGAATACAAGTTTCTTCTCATGAAGTTCGCGCTGTCGATCGCGATTTATGTTTGGACCGTCGCGTGGTTTTTGAAATACCTGCCCCGGCTAAGCGGTACGTTACGCACGATCAATTGGGGCATTGCGATCGCCATGTTCGTAGAGATCATTTGCATCATCCTGCAAGCCGGGCGCGGGACGACTTCGCATTATAATGTAGCCACGGCATTCGACGGCTTCATTTTCAGTGTGATGGGCTCGATGATTTTGCTGAACACGTTTCTGGCCGCAGCTCTGCTCGTGCTCTTTTTTGTTCGGAACACCAATCTGCCCGCTACTTATCTTTGGCCGGATACGTTTTGAATCGATGGCATCAACAGCACCCAATCAAAAACCCCCATGATACTCCTGCTGGGGTTCGTTTTTCTTTATACGGGTGTCATGGGTTTTACGTTTTGGCAGGCGATAAATGGCAGGACGATAGTGGCTTCTTAATTCTTATCTGGCAGATATCCATAACAGCTTTAGGCTTGACAATTGCGAATAAATGCATATTTTTGTTAAAGGTGTATTTATTGTTTGTGTTGGCTCATTTATCAGTGTGTTGTTCCAGAATATGCGCTTTTGTGACACAGAGTATGCGGATGGCAACTGCTACGCATTACTATGTAAATGCTGGTAGAACTAAAGCATTATCATCTCGTGCGTGCCCGATCGGGTTTAATTAGATCCGTCGGTTACAATCGGCTGTGTACTGGATTAGGTGGGGTGCAGCATGAATGGGTATTGTTTCGTCTCTCGCGACTGTAGTCTTGCCTCCCGACCTTACACACTAACAATCTCACCCACTTTACTGCCGGAATTGGGAGGGTGAAAGAATGGCATCTTTTCTGCCTAGTATCTCAGCTTGGAACAACTAAGCATTCTTGGAAATACCGTCGTTGGCTTGGTGGCTTTAAGTTGTTTGGGCATCATTTACAGATGCTAAATGGATCTGTATGACATAAAAGTACGATTTTACAATTATGCCTCCTGCCGCACAAGCACTCGGCATCTTTAACAACTTGAAAAAGGGCGGGAAATCGTGAATAATTTCGCCAGAGCAAGGCAGATTGTTCCCCAACAGTTACTAGATGAAATTGAAAGGGGTAATTGCATTCCTTTCATAGGCGCAGGTGTTACTGCAGAAGCGCAGGTTGGCATCCCAGGCGGAAGGGAGTTGGCCCAGCTTTTGGCGCGCGAGTGTGCGGAGCGGTCAAAAAGCCAACTAAAGCTTGATGACATTAAAAATGAAGGCTTGGAAAGGCTTGCAGACCGATTTATTAGCATAGTTGAGCTTGCCCAACTAGGTTTCGGGCGCCCTGAGTTGGATAAGTTTTTGGAACATAATATTCCGCCCAGAGGACATCAACATCCTTCTTTAGGTACGAGCAGCTTTCCTTTTTTGGTTAATATTCCTTGGCAGAAAGATAAGGGATCAATAATCATTACAACCAATTGGGACGAAATGATCGAAGATGGGGTTGAAAAATATACTAGAAAAAGATATGATCAAATCACGAAGGATGAAGATATGCCCATGCTGGGTACTAACCCACTTCAATTTAAAATTATTAAACTTCATGGTACAATAAAAGCCACCAGAGAATTATTGATTACACAGACACAATTTGATGCGCTTTTAGCGTTCTTTTTCACGTCACAACTTTATGGCTTTTTATCGCATGCGTTTGTCACTCGAACAATTGTTTTCGCTGGTTACGGTTTGCAAGATCAAACCTTTCGACTCGTCAACGCTTTGATCAATAGAATTGTGAACCAACCTGGATACAAGCGTACGCGGCAGCACTATGCAGTAATGGGTGATGATCCTGATCCGGTTCAAATAGCCTTTTGGCGGGGACTAGGGATAGAAATCTTACCGCTCAAGGCGCTTGATTTTTTTCGTTACCTTTATAGTGAAACGAATCAGTTTGTAAATCGTGACGAGCAAAGAAAACTGGATAAGCTAAGAGATGAGCCATTATATGCTTTTGTCGGCCCGGCTGGGGTGGGAAAATCATATTTGTTGCGGCGCATTGACAATGATCTTAATGCATTTAATGGCCAAACCGTGCATACCTATTCTTGTCATTTATTATATAAATTCCCTGCAAGCGATAACCTTTCACCTGAGGATCGGTGCATAGATTTTCTTAATGAGCTGTCTAAAAAAGTTGGGATGATATTGGACATATATAATCCTACTCAGGACAAGTTCAAATTTATTTTGGACCAAACACAAGCGCTGCGCAATAAAGTATTTAGGTCATGCCTTCTTCTCATCGATTGCAGTGGAAAACCGCACGAGGTTATTCTCAAAATGCTGGATGCCCTTTTAGAAGACGCGCAGGTAGGCGTTCGCCTCAATGCCATCGTTGCCAGCCGTGTGCCACTTGAATGGAAGGGCTCGGCCAAACGCGTCTTTAAAAGAAATACTGAATGGCTGGCGCCTTTTACAAAAGGCCATATCGCACTCTGTTTAAGATTTCAAGCACTATTAGAAGCTGATTTCCATCTTGACAAGAGTGATTTGGATGTTTGCACTGCGGAAATCTATAAGATCACACGTGGCCATCCACAAGCGGTCAAGATCTTGTTGGAGAGAATTTCCGCAACTCCACTAACCCTAAAAAACAGCCAATTGATTTTACAATATTTGAGCAACGAAGCGGTGGCCCTAAATAACGAAATTGTGAATACGGTCGTTCTCAAGGAAATGCTCTCCGAAGTCAAAGACTGGGTTTTGATTGAGATTTTGCAGAATGCACTCTGTCTGTTTCGTAAAATCAATGCCAGCATCATCCAGGATATGATGAATAGCAGTTTCTGGCAGATTAAGTGGAAAAATACCTTTGATTCCGTGTTGCTTCTCAAGGAGCTGCAAGTTTATTATATCGCCAATCTGGCGCGTTACGGCGCTGTCATTTATCATCTTGATCCAGTTATACGAAGAATATTTTCCCAACAGATGCGAAACACCGGGCTGCCTAGATTCCTCGAGATTAATGCGAAAAACACTGAAATGTACATCGAGCAGGCCGAGAAGTCTCGAGACGAACGGCAAAGGACCTATATTATTGAAAGCCTATTTCACAAATTGCATTCTAGCACAAAGAAAACTGCGCCCATTCAACAACGATTTGACGAGGTCTGCACATTACTACGACATTTGATGAGCATGCTAGCTTCTTCCGATTCCAATTTGGATCAGCCAACCTTGCGCCTGCGATTTAAACGCGAGTTTGAAGAGGATCAGGAGTTTATGGATGATTTTGTCGATCAATTCGGACCGGAAAAATATGAAGATTTTATAGAGTTGATTCAATAAAACTGGGAGCAAAGTCATGGATGCCTTTGATAAAACCAGCGTTTCCATAATTGAGCTCATACAAGAATCCTTTGTGAACAGGGAAAAAGAGCTCGAGGTCATTAAGCGTACAATTGAACGCCACACTCCGCTGAAAATTGCCAGTATTTCCGGTGATGGTGGAAGCGGCAAAACTTGGCTTATGTACAAGGCTATGATGAGCCTGACTGGGCAGGGCAGATATCACATTGCTTCATCTGCAATCGATTTCTATTCTACGGAATTCCACAGCCGGGGAGGAATTCGAAAAGGAATCGTCAAGAGTCTGGGTGAGCAGCATTTTCCAAAATTTACCACGCTCGTTAAAGACATCCAAAATTTGAGGGAAGCCAGCGGAGGAGTAGAATCCGTCTCGATTACAAGCTTAGAGAACAGTGCGGCAGACATGTTCGTTGAGGAATATAAAACCCTCACCAATTCTCGTCACGTCGTGTTGGCTTTTGATACGTTTGAGTTGGTTCAAGAGCAGCCGGTGGCACGCTGGCTCTTTTTTGAGCTGCTACCAAAACTTGAAGGAACATGCGTTATATTATCGGGAAGACGTACACCTGACTTCGCATTTCACAATCTTGCTGACATTGTTACGGCCGTGCCGATTCGTCCTTTTGAACGAGAAGACATTGCCGATCTATTTCAAAAAAGGGGCATTCCGGCGAATACCCTTTCAGAGAAAATGTTCACCAAAATCGTTGAATTAACTCATGGCAGCCCGTTGCTGGTTGAATTGGCCATCGATTGGCTCAAAGAAGATTTTGATTTCAAAAAAATCCTGAACGTATCAAATACCAAAAATTTTGAAGAGAACTTAGTCGCCGCCATCCGTGAATTTCGCGATCCGAGATATCACGCCATTCTTAATTTATCTTGGGCTTACCGGCGCTGCGATACGCAGATGTTGAAAGAGCTGATGGCTGATAGGAGCATAAATTACGACGAACTCATCAAAACTTTAGCGAAACTGTCTTTTGTAAAATATCGCAAGGCGCTTGACAGCATTCTTCTCCACGACATCATGCGGGAATTGGTGGTAAAATATGTTTGGGCCACTGTTGATCCGACTGCAGCCGCCAGAATAGCCTTAAGTCAGCGCATTCTTTCTCATTATCGAGACAAACTTCTGCCGACGGCGCAATCGCATTACGAGCGAAGCATTCTAAATGCAGAAATGGTGTTTTACGCCGCCTATACGGATATTGGAGAAAGTTACCGACATTTTGCGCAAGTTTTTGATAGGCTCGCGAATAGTTTGAGATATGATGATTGCGAATTGTTGCTTTGGGAAATTTCTGAAATTTCTCGGAGCGTGGGCGCTCTGCCGCCCCAACAACAAAAAGAGGTCGATGTCAGGCGCGCCAAGTTGATGCTCTTTCGACATCAATTCTCCGAAGCGCTCGATTTCATCGAGCGCTTCATTCACCATGAGACCGCCGCCGAATTTAAATTGCAAATGTATCTCGTCAGGGCTGACTATTATGATAGAACCGGTGAAGTTCTCAAGGCACTTGAAGATCGCGAAGTGGCCGTTAATCTTGCTAGCGATGATGCGGTTGATCACAATGATCGAGGAAAGGCTTACAGCGAGCGGGGATATAGTTATCGCATCGTCGGACGGTGGGATGATGCCATTGCCTCACTGCAGATGGCAATTAAGTATTCAACCGATCTGGGTGAGGTTTCGAATATCTTCAATACCATCGGATATATTTTTTCTTTAAAAACCGATTATGAAAGAGCATTGCAATATTGTGAAGCAGGCCTCAAGCTGCGCGAGCAAATCGGGCATAGAAAAGGAGAGGCCTGGAGTCTTAGCACCATTGGCGAGGTTTACAGATACAAAGGAGTCTATCTAAAAGCACTACAATACTTTGAAGTTGCTTTAAAAATATTTTCCGAGGGTCCCGATCGCGAAAACCAGGCACGTGTTTATCAACAACG
The DNA here is from genome assembly GCA_050732395.1 of bacterium. Taxonomy (GTDB): domain Bacteria; phylum Zhuqueibacterota; class Zhuqueibacteria; order Zhuqueibacterales; family Zhuqueibacteraceae; genus JBIOXB01. The sequence continues at coordinate 8,331 of JBOHQX010000017.1, read as the reverse complement.
CGGAACGTGTTATGCAGTGATGAAGGAATTTGAAAAGGCGAAAAACGACTTCGATTTGGCTTTTACTTATTATAAGAGTTTCCCCGAACATCGTGAATATCCTCGCGCCCTCAGCCGATATGGCCGCTTTTTTCAATACCAAAACCAACATGAGGAAGCTAGGCAGCAATTCACACTCGCTTTAGAACTGTCACAAAAAATATCGGACGTTGACACGGAAGTGTACACGCTTTTTCGTCTCGCCCAAACCTCATATATGCTGGGGCAACCCATACAGAAGCTCTATGAGAATCTCGATCGAATGAGTAAGATTATGGAGAGCCCGACATATCAAAACAAACAACATCTGGGGCAAATGAACATTTTAATCGCGCATAAACTTTTTGATGAAGAGAAATATGAGGAGGCGATGAGAAAATATGGCGAAGGCATAGCATTGATCGCCACTCAATTTCATTCAAGCAGCTATTTGATTTCAGATTATCTCAATGAAATTTCGCAGCGTATGGATGCACTAAATTCAGATCAACGAATTGAATGGTGTGAAGCCATGCAAGCACGGTGGAAAGAAGGGGATCTTTTAGTCAAACATCCAGAGTTGGAGGCTTTTTGTGAAATTCGCCGCCAGACTGCAACCCTAGCACTGCAACAAGGAAAAACCAATGAGCTGTCAAAGAAATCCACGACTCGGCCTTCCTAAGGAGACCAAAGTTCCATCAGCGTCTCTTGAATGTGATTGCGCTTGTACCGAAGTGTTTGTGCCAACCACCTTCGCAACAGTATTGCAACCACACTTCGATGACCTCCTATATCTCGACACGCCGCTGTTCGAGTCGCAACTTGACGACCGTGTGACGCTGTGCTGGAATGCACGAACTTCGACGTATCCCGTGCTTTTAAACGAGGACGCAAGAAGCCTTCTGAACGAATTTCAAACGCCGTCTCGCGTTGCAGAACTGGCTGGCCGATACGATGGTGTTCAATGCCAGAAAATACTCCGGCAGTTGTTGGCCGCGCGCCTCTTGAAAACCTCACCGACGGAACAGCGGGGCGACGCCATTCATTCAGGTGAGACCTTGGTCGCCTGGCTACATCTCACCAATGCATGCAATTTGCGCTGTGATTATTGCTATATTCAAAAAACAAATGATCACATGGATTTGACGATCGCAAGAGCCAGCATTGACGCCATCATCAGATCCGCCATACAACACGGCTATGCCAAAATCAAAATCAAATATGCCGGAGGCGAATCCACACTGCGGTTTTCTGAGATCATTAAGCTGCATGCTTATGCTGCGGAGGTATGTGCGCATCATCATCTCGAGCTGGAAGAAGTCATTCTCAGCAACGGCACGTTGATCGACGCAGCGCTGATTCCCGCGCTCATGAACATGAATGTGCGGCTCATGATTTCCCTTGATGGCATGGGAGAATTTCATGATACTCAACGGCGTTACCTCCATGGCGGTGGTTCGTTTCAGCAGATTGTCCGAAATATCGAAGCCCTCGTCGAACAGAATTTCTTCCCGCATATCTCCATCACTGTGACCGCAAAAAATGTGGCGGGTCTGCCCGCACTTATTCATTGGATATTGGAAAGGAATATGACCTTCGGTATAAACTTTTATCGCGAGAACAATTATGCGGCGAATCGGGATGATTTGAGATATGAAGAGCAAAAGCTGATCGACGGCCTGCTCGCTGTGTTTGCTGAAATCGAGAAAAACGTTCCAGAATATAGTCTATTGAATTGCCTTGCGGACAGAGCCAGTTTGGGGTCACCCCATCTCACGCCGTGCGCTGCCGGTAAAGACTATCTTGTTATTGATCAGAATGGAAAGATCGCCAAATGTCAAATGGAAATAGAAAAGCCGGTTACGAATATTTTTGCTTCTGATCCTCTAGCTATGCTGCAGAGCGCGTCGCTAGGCCTAAAAAACCTTCCGGTGATGGAACGGGAAGGTTGCCGCGATTGCACGTGGCGTTATCGTTGTGCCGGCGGATGCCCGGTTGAAACTTTTCGTGCGACTGGACGATACGATGTTAAATCTCCAAATTGTAATATTTACAAGGCCATCTTTCCAGAAATTCTACGATTAGAAGGGATTCGTTTACTTAAATATGGCGTATGGGTTTAGCTGTAAGGCGTTGCCTTCAAGGCCGGCACTTTAGGATCTATCTCGAAAAACGGCTAGGCGAGACACAAAAAGGCGATTACTCTGATTGAGCAATCGCCTTTTTCGTTGAAATGCTGAAATGAAGTCACATACACGCGCAGTCATATGCAGGGCAATTTTCCCAGAGACTTTGCGATAGGCAGGATTGCGGCAACGAACATATGGCGTTTGGATATGGTCCCAGAATTCTTACCTCGTTGAGTGCCGCATAGAAAACTCCAGTCATCACGCTGCGCTCTTGCGGCGGTTGCGCATCACTTCTATAATCGCCGGCAAAATCGACAGGATAATCACAACGCCAATCACGACGTGAATGTGTTCATTGATATTGGGCACGGCGCTGCCGAGAAGATAGCCGGTCAGAACCATGCTGAACACCCACAGAATGCCGCCGCACACGTTATAGGTGACGAAGCGGCGGTAGTTCATTTTACCGACGCCGGCGATCACGGGCGCGAACGTGCGCACGATGGGAACGAAGCGCGCGATCACGATGGTTTTGGCGCCGTACTTTTCATAAAATCCCTGCGCTTTCAAAACGTGGCTGCGCTTGAACAGCAGCGAGTCCTCACGGGTGAAGAGTGCCTGTCCGGTTTTTTGACCGATGTAGTATCCCAATTGATCGCCAACCACGGCGCAAAGCGATACCAGCGTGAGCAGCAAAGTCACATCGAGAAAACCGGCGGCGGCGAACACGCCGGCTGTGACCAGCAACGAATCGCCCGGCAAGAAGAAGCCAATCATCAAGCCGGTTTCGGCGAATACGATCGCGCAAATCATGGCCAGTCCCCCCCATTTGATCAGCGCTTCGACGTCATATACGCGATGAAAAAGCTCTTGCAGAATTTCCATGGTTAGTCCTTGTGCGATGAAATCCTATGGTTTGAACGCCGTGCGGTAAAAAAACGGGGCAAGCGCCCGTGTGCCTGCGCGGCCAAGCGCGGTCAATGCGGCAACAACCCGGCATAAGTTCATTCTATATCGGCTAGCCGGGCCTGGTGCGGAACCAGCAGCCGTCGATTATTTCGGCACCATCGTTTCATACGGAGGCTTGTACCTGCCGTTTCCAATACAAATAAAATGGCAGCCCGGCGAAGATCAAGAGCACTCCGACCAGGGAATCGGCGGTTTGCTCGACCAACGTGTTGATCACAAACCACGTCGCGACGATGATGAAGAGCACGGGTACAACGGGATAGCCTGGAACGCGATATGGACGCTGCGTGCGCGGAAATTTTTTGCGCATGATGAAAATACCGATGCCGCCGAGCGCATAAAAAATCCAGCCCGCAAAAATGACGTAAGTAAAAAGCTGATCGTAGGTGCCGGAGAAGGTCAAGAGCGAGGACCAAAGGCCCTGCATCAACAGCGCTTTTCCGGGTGTGCGATATTTCGCATGAACGTCCGCAAAATTCGCAAAGAAAAGCTTGTCCTTCGCCATGGCATAATATAAACGGGCCGTGGTCAAAGTCGTGGTATTCACGATGCCAAAAGTGGATACCATCACCACCAGGGCAATGAACGCGCCGCCGATCGGTCCGAGGACTTTCGTCATACCCTCGGCTGCGACCAGATTTGATTTGGCGATATCGCCAATGGGCAGCACGTACAGGTAAGCGAAATTGGTGAGCATGTATATGAGTATCGTCAGCAGCGTGCCCAGTACAAGCGCGCGCGGGATGTTCTTTTGCGGCTCTTTGATTTCGCCCGCGAGATAGGTAAGGTTGTTCCAGCCGTCGTAGCACCATAGGGCAGCGATCATCGCCACGCCGAGAGCGGGAAGCAAATGGCCGGAAGCCGGCTCGCCCCAGAGTGGGAAAAAATTGTCAATGCTGCCCTCCCCCGAAACAAAAGCGACGACGATGATCCCCGCGATGCCCGCGACCTTCAATGCCGTAAAAATATTCTGCGTAAGCGCGCCAAATTGCACGCCGAAATAATTGACTCCGGCCAAAAACATGATGGCGGCTATCGCAACAATCTTGACGCCAAAATCGGCAAAAGGCGTGATGTTCCCCACGAATGGAAGCTTCCAGCTCTCGAGGGCCGGGTTCAAATGCGGCAGGGCAATAAAGTATTCCAAATAACGCGCGAAGGCAACGGCAATGGCCGCGATTGATCCCGTTTGATAGACAATGAAGGAAGTCCAGCCGTAGAAAAAGGCCATCCAATCTCTGTACAAGACGCGAAAGTAAACATATTGCCCGCCGGTAGCCGTGATCTCTGCGGCGATCTCCGCATTCGTCAACGCGCCGGCGAGCGTCAGCAGGCCGCTGACGACCCAGACGAGAATCATCAAGCCGGGCACTTGTACGGTGGCGGCAATGCTCTGGGGTGTGAGGAAAATGCCGGAGCCGATGATGGAGCCGAGCACAATTAATATAGCGGAAGAAAGCCCCAGCCGCCGTACCAGATCAGGCGAAGTCTCCGCGCCGGCGGCGGTCGGGTGGCCCGTTTGTTCAGTGTTCAGATCAATGCCTTTCGCGCTCACGACTGAATCGTTTCCGCCGGCAGTTTCTCCGGCGCTGAAGGCGGCGGTTTTTCCGGTACCCTGGCAACGGCCTCGGCGCCGCCGCCGAAAATGACCAATTGGATTTCTTCCGGCAGCAAATGGCTCACCACCCGAATCACATCGCCTTTGAGCGCCGCTTCGACGATGCCGCGCCGTGTCACCCCCATAATGACGCGATCGACGCCAAAGAGCGCAGCTTGCTCGGCAATGGTATAGCCCACTTCGTTGCTCGCGAAAACGATGACTTGAAAATCAATGCCGGCCTCCGCGCACTTGTCCTCGAGCCACTCATCAACGTCGCTGCTGACCATCAACATTTTTTCCGGCAGCGTGCCGACCGCGATCTCCTTTACCCGTAAGACCAGCAACTGCGCGTTGTAGGCTCTGGCCTCGGAGATCGCAAAACGTAACAACTGCTCGCTTTTGCCACGCACGGCGACCAAAAATTTCACGCTCGGCGGCATTTCACGCTGGCGTCTGCCTGCGCGCCCGGCTGCTGGCGCCTCGGCATAGTGGAAAGCGTGTCTGGCTTTCCGGACCGCCAGGTAGCGCGCTCCCAACCCCACGAACAGAATAATCGAGGCGAAAAGTGTCGCCTGAGGCTTTTCAATTGCGATGGACAATTCGACAAAAAACAGGATGACGGCAGAGAGCCCCATGAGCAGGCGCGTATGGCGCGGCAATTTGAGGGTCCGATCGGTGGCAGTCGAGCCGATGTTGATCAGGACGGCACCCACGACTCCGATGGCATAGAGATGCGCCAAAATCATGATGTCGTGGGTAATGAGCAAAACCAGCACGGGCGTCAGCGTGGAAATGATCAGTGGAATCACCGGCACGCCATATTTGTTGATGCGGCGTAAGGGGGCGGGCAATTCATTGTCCACGGACATCAAGAATTGAATCGATATCAATCCGTTGAGAGCGGTATTGCCTGCGGAAATGAGCAATAATCCGAGCACCAGGGCAACAATCCAGCCAAACCAATGGGCGACGTAGTACTCGCCCAAGAAGCGCACCATGTCTTCGGTGTGAGGAGTGAGCTGCGGCACCGCGTGCATAGCCAATCCGAGAAAAATCGTCGCGGTGATGACTTTAGCCAGCACGGCAATGATCGCCAATCGTGAATCTCTAGCCGGATTCTTCATCAATCCGGTCATGTTGGAAATCGCTTCGATCCCGGAAATGCTCAGGATAAGGCCGACGAAGATGCCCCAATTCCTGAAGAACCCGCCGCTCGGCGGGGCGATATGCGATTCCGTCAGAGCCGTGGGCGCCGAAGCACCCATCAAAATCAGCAGCGTCAGCAAAGTAACCAGAGAAATGCCAAACGCCAGGACGCCGCTGTGTTTCGGGCCGTACCAATTGAACAGGCCGAGGCCGATGATAACGCCGATCGCCCACAGGTTGGGATGCGCAAAATCGAAGTAATGAAAAGCATCGAGAACGGACAACGACATGGTGATGACATAATCCGCTCCCAACAGCAATGCACCGACTACGGCGAGCGCGCGCGAGCGATGATAGACCGAGCTATAAACACCGCCACCATTGGGATAAAGCCGGCAAAGCGTAATGTAATTCAACGCCACCAGCGTGGTCAGGCCGAGCATCATCATGAGATGCCAGAAGCTGCTATAGCCCGCGAGCGTGAAGCCGATACCGAGGACGTAAGCGATGCTCGTGCCCCAGTCGCCGTCTAGGAAAGCGGCGCTGCGAATCCAGCCCAGCACGCGAGGGCGGCTGGTGGCGCTGAGTGTTGGGGTCATATAGAAATGTTGATGGATACTCTGCTTAGCTACAAGATGAAAAGATGAGTCGTGAGCTGGTTGACATGGGGCCGCTGGCCGCGTTGATGGACAAGAGCGATCAGAATCTTGAACGAAGCTTCGATTCGAGATCCTGCCCGCCTGATTTCTTTAACAATGACTTCAAGATGGGCATAAGCAGGGGCGAATCAATTGCCCGCCCGCTGCCGCAAGCGGCTTTTCCAAAAGCCATACGTGAAATACAGGACCAACCCTGCCAGCAACCATAGGCCAAAGCGCTTCCAGGTGACCAAGGGCAGGCCCGCCATCAAATAAATGCATGAGAACATACCCAGGATGGGAATCAATGGCACCCACGGCGTTTTGAAGGCGCGCGGGCGATGGGGGTCGGTGCGGCGCAGAATGATGATGCCGGCGCACACCAAGACAAAGGCGAATAGCGTTCCGATATTGGTGAGTTCGACAATTTCGTTGATATTGGCCACGGCTGAGATCGCCGCCACGACCACGCCCGTCCAGATCGTAGTAACGTGTGGCGTTTTGTATTTGGGATGAACTTTGGCGAATACTGGAGGCAGCAGGCCATCGCGCGACATCGAAAAAAAGATGCGTGGCTGGCCATATTGAAACACGAGCAATACCGCGGTCATGGAGATCACTGCGCCAAAGGAGACGATGCCCGCCGCGACATTGGAATTGACGTAAGCGAAGGCTGCGGCCAGTGGATCGGCGACCCCGAGCTTTTGCCATGGCACCATGCCGGTCAGCACCGCGGCCACGACCACGTAAATGAGAGTGCAAATAACCAGCGAGCCAATGATACCGAGCGGCATGTCACGCCCGGGCCTTTTGCATTCTTCCGCTGCCGTTGAAATCGCATCAAAGCCGATGTAGGCAAAAAAGATCAAGCTCGCGCCGACCCATACGCCGGCAAAGCCGTTGGGCATGAATGGGGACCAGTTTTCCGGCTTCACGAATTTCATGCCGGCGAAAACAAAAAAAACAAGGATCAACAGCTTGATCGCGACCATGATATTATTGACACGTGCTGATTCTTTTGTGCCGACCACCAGCAGCCAGGTGATCACGCCGACGATCGCAACCGCGAGAAGATTGAAAATAACTGAAATCCCAAAAAGTTGAGGCGCATTTTGCCACGCCTCGTAATTGAAGGCGATCGCCGGGTCGATTTGGCCGCCGGCGGCAGCTACCGCCGCGGCAGCTTGCGCCGCGGAGCGATAGTCCACGGCCAGCCACGCCGGAATGTGCCAACCCAGGCCCTCGCACATCTGGTGAAAGTAGGCCGCCCAACCGATCGCCACGGCAACATTGCCGATCGCATATTCGATAATCAGATCCCAGCCGATAATCCAGGCCACAATTTCCCCGAGCGTGGCATAGGAATAGGTGTAAGCGCTGCCGGCGATGGGTACCAGCGAAGCAAATTCCGCGTAGCAAAGGCCGGAGAAGGCGCAGGCAACGGCGGTGAGCATGAAAGAGAGCATGATTGCCGGTCCCGCGCCGGGACGCACGGCATCGCCGGCAACTGCCGTGCCGATCACCGCGAAAATGCCGGTGCCGATAATGGCGCCAATTCCGAGTGAGATCAAATCCACCGCCCCCAGCTCCCGTTTCAGTTTGCGCTCTTCTGAAACGTCGGCATCGTGCTGCAATTGGTCGAGATTTTTGGTGCGAAAAATGTGCATGCTCGAGCTCCTGAAAAGAAGTGCCTCACCGCCGAAATTGGAGAAAATTGCCATTTAGTACAGGAAAAATTTCAGAGTTGCAACACAAAAAACATTCAAAAAAATGCGACGCTTCTCGTGCAGAATAGCGTCGCAAAATGAGATCCAACAGCAGTAGCATGACC